>JAPUHH010000236.1 GCA_027297825.1 Gammaproteobacteria bacterium | reverse complement strand
CAAGTACGATTATTGGCTTGAAATTATTACCAACCACAACGCTGCATCACAAGCATACCGGCCAGATTATCATCAGTATCTTATTAATCCAGGATTTAATCGCCATTATCATTCTTTTATTGCTTCAAGGTTATGGCAAAGGTGGTGACCTTGTGATAGATATCATGCTGCAGTTGTGCGCATTACCTGTGTTGATTCTTATCGCATGGCTGATTCAACGTTATGTCTTGATCAAACTGATTATTAAATACGATCAGATTCACGAATATATCTTTTTATTAGCCATTGCCTGGTGCCTGGGCATTGCAGAACTTGCTACTTTAATCGGGTTATCGCACGAAATCGGAGCATTTGTTGCGGGTGTTTCATTAGCTTCCAGCCCTATCGCATTGTTTATCACCGATAGATTAAAACCTCTGAGAGATTTCTTTTTAATAATCTTCTTTTTCTCGTTAGGTGCAGGCTTTAATATCAGCTTGATAGCAGAATTGATTGCGCCAGCCTTGTTACTTGCAACATTGATAGTGGTGATTAAGCCCATGGTGTTTGCTTTTCTATTGAAGAAGGAAGGCGAGAAGAAATATGTATCAAGAGAAGTCGGTTTCAGGTTGGGGCAGATCAGTGAATTTTCATTACTGATAGCTATTCTGGCAGTGCAATCTCAATTTATAAGCGAATCAACATCAAACATGATTCAATTAACTACATTAATCACGTTCATCGTATCTTCCTTCATTATTGTTAGAAGTTATCCAACACCGATTGCAGTCAGGGATAAACTCAGACGTGACTAAACCGCTGAAAAACAGTTTGCTAGCACTGAGTATTGTGCTTGGCCTCGCTGGTTTATTTGTAGCAGGGGATTATTTCGGTCTGTTCGGGCTAAAAAAATATCTTGTGTTGGATTTCGCTGAATCATCATTTAAGCCGGTAGATAAAGAAACAGGCGCACCGGTTCTGGAAGTAAGGATAAAATGCTTTCAAAAAGGTAATATGAATGCCTGCACACAAAAAGACAGTCGCACAACGGGAATTATCATTGCCAGAATCCCCGTGCAAAAACTTGTCTGGGAATCATTATTATTCAAAAATAAAGAAGAGTTAGTAGCAACAAATGATCCACAATTGCATATGATGTTTATACATTATAATTACAATAATCCAGTTGAGACCTTCACTATCGAAGATTTATATAATAATCCTGTGTCAAAATATTCCGTAAAAATGGTAAGAAAATTTAAAGAGGCTGAAAATGAGTGATGCACTAAATTATTTGATGAAAGTTCGTCCGGGCGAAATGAAATCCTATTTTCAATTCGTCAAACAAGCGGGCGAGCATCTAGATCCGAAAACTCGCGCGATTATATCGGTCATCACGAAAGTAGATAATCAAACTGAAACAGGATTACGTCAGTATTTGGTAAGAGCAATGCAGGTAGGTGTAACAGCAGATGAAATCATTGATGCTATGTTTCTGGCATTTCCGACACTTGGGCTGACCAAGATCATCTGGGCAGTAGATATCATCCTTGGTATGGAGATACCAGAATTTGATCCGGAGTCGCTAGGAAAAAAGAAAACCTGGCATGATGTTATGGCTGTAGATGACCTTAAAAATAAAGATGTGACCTATGTAAAAGCAAGTGATCGTGAACTGTTTATATATACGGATAATGACGATGTAAAAGTATTTGATAGTCATTGCCCGCATCAGGCAACGAATATCCCAGAACTGGTTTTAGAGGATTGTAAACTCACTTGCCCAAAACATGGATGGAAGTTTGATGTGCGTAACGGCGAATGTATTGAGAAAGGAAACCGACCACTACATGAGTTTGAAAGTAGGGTAGTTGATGCTCGTCTGGAAGTTTCCTGGTGATGGTCTAACGACCTAAATAACCGGCGCGCGACTTTTTGCGCGTCTGTCGTATGGAACATGCGCAGTTGATTATTTTGTTAGAAATATTTTTACTTACCATGCTCAATTATAATTTTAGGTTCAGTTAAACCACGCTTTACTCTAGATTTAATAAAATTGATTTTAGCTTTATTAAATATAAGCCACTCAGTAAGATCTTGCTCAAGAAATTCAATCGCTAATAGTAATGTTTCAGATGTATTTTCCTCGCTTTTTTTTAAACCAAATTTATTTTCTAGAATCTCCCATGTTTGATTGAAACCAAAGGGAGAATATTGTTCTACACAATGGCGCAAACTCATATATCTTGCTCTAAGCGAAGCATGTGTATTTTTAACTAGTTTTGCATCATTATAGAAGTAATCCATTACGTTTTCCCCCAGTACCACAACGTGATCTTTAAAAAGGAATATATTACAAGAAAAAGAAAAGCTAAATGAGAGGTAGATACCTTACAAAAACCAGCAATAAATTATAGTGTACCGTGAATACCTGTTGAAGATCGGTAACCAGAATATCGTATATTAGTAATATTGTTACCTAACGCCGCCATAATGAGCCGGAGCACGCAGTGCGGAGGTCCAGCCGAAGGCAAACATTGATGACCTTGTTAAGCGATTTTCTAAACAACTGAACGTAGTTCAATATTATTGCCCGCTATATCTTTTAAATAGATTGACCGCCCCATGCCTTGCGCTCCGTATCTATCCTGAAATTCACTATACTCGACATTACAACTATCCAAATAGGATTTGAGTTCGTGCTCTTCAAAAGGCTCAATTTGCAGGCAGAAATGATCAAGATTGTTACCTTTTTCTTGTGGTGCTACTCCACCGGACTTCCCCAGCTTTCCGTTTACATCCACAATATCAATTAATGAATTTCCCGCCCTAAGTTGGGTAAGCCCGAATTCATCTGATGTTTCTCGTTCGAGAGAACAGCCAATTACATTGCAGTAAAAAGCAATAAGTTCCTGATAACGGTCAGTACGTAGAACGATGTGATCAATCGATTTAGGTTTAATCATATCTCTTTACCTCCTGTATCTTGGTTCGGCGCTTAACGTTTGAGCTAAGACGCGCGCGCTTTTCGCGCGTCGAATTTGAGCGATTTGTTAAGCATTTTTTTGTACTTTAGTAGCAATCTTTTCAAATGTTTTTTCAAAATGTGGTTTTAACTCCTTAACAATTTTTTCCCCAAGCTCAAAAAACGCATGGAAGTCAAAATTAGAAGATGTGCCAGACACTTCATGCACAAGATTGTTTCGAAGTTCAATATACTTTATTAGATGTTCTTCAATTCCCTCTTTGTGGAAAGCGTTACTTGAAACGAGCAAATTAACGACTCTTCCAAAAGTTGTCTTAACTTCAATTTCAACATTCTTTCCCTTTTTATCTAAAATAGGCATTCCGTATGCTTGATGCTGAAGTCCCAAATACATTGAGCATAAAGTCTCAACCATTAAAGCTTGTGCAGAACAGGACTCATATTTATACCCGTCACTAAACAAGCTTTTCTGGCGGTTGGTGTCCGTGAGTAGAATATCCTTTTCATCAAGGATACTAATATCATTTTCACCACCATTAATGCTTAGAACCATATTGAATGCCTAACTAGTTACTAAGGAGCCGAATGTCGGATAATATTATATGGTGGACAAGGATGGGACATAATTAAAACCTCCTTTTAATCAAAGTGTTAGCTAACTCTACGCTTTTCTATTCTCAATATCCAGGTTGATCCCTTTGCTGCTTTCAATATCAAATACTTTCAGCTCCCCTATTAGAGTGATGATAAAAATTAATAATTAAATCAAATCGTTACATAGGCTCTATCTTGGGCCATAGGGAACTTAGTTTTAGCTTTATACATTTTGATAGTTGAATCTTTCTATGACTCTGCCAAATAGATTGCACCACGTTGCAGTAATTTTAATAGCAAATTCAGATTATCATCTGATTGCACAAAACTTTCATCACTCAACTCTATTTCAGCGCAGAGTGTATCAATCAATTCGTTACTA
>JAPUHH010000235.1 GCA_027297825.1 Gammaproteobacteria bacterium | reverse complement strand
CACTAAAAATTCACGGTGATCTAGATAAGCATCTCGAATAAATACATAGCGGTCACGACTCAGTTCTTTGGTCTTCTCTTCAAGCTGCATTAATTGAGCGCGTGTGCTGATGAGATTCAAGGCAATTAATACATTGCGCTCGGAATTTTTAATATCGGCCCAAGTAGGTGGCCACAAAAAGTAATCTACTATCTTTCCAGGACCATCACGTAAATTACTGGGGCCAAATAGAGGCAACATCACATACGGCCCTGTGCCCATACCCCAAAAGCCAAGCGTTTGCCCAAAGTCTTCATCATGTTTTCGCATCCCCATATGGCTCGCAACATCAAAGAAACCCAATAATCCAATTGTGGTATTCACCACAATACGTCCTACATCAGAAGTGGCATCCAGAAATTTAAACTGCAGGGTGTTGTTAACTGCAACGCCAAAATCCCCTATATTAGAGAAAAAATTACCCACACCATTCTCAACAAACTCTGGAGTTACAGCACGATAACCAGTTGCTACAGGAACTAAAATAGCCCGATCCAATGCATCGTTAAAGCTATAAACTCTACGATTGAAACCCTCCCATGGATCAGCGGGATCATTCGTCAAAGGCTGAGTACTCGCGCACCCTCCAGCTATTAAGCCTAATAACAGCAGCAATGAAATAGTTCGTGCCATAGTGGTGTTTATTTATTAAAAATTTAGTGGTGGTTGTTTTAAAGCTATTTATCGTTGATGTCTAGAAGATTTTGCCGCGATTCGCAGACGCAAAGCATTTAATTTTATAAACCCCTCTGCATCTTGTTGATTATAGGCGCCTTCATCATCTTCGAAGGTAACAATACTTGCATCAAACAAGCTGTTGTTTTCCGATTTGCGCCCAACAATACTCAAGCTGCCTTTATAACATTTAACTCGCACAGTACCGGTAACATTTTCTTGCGTGCTATCAATCAATTTTTGCATCACCAATCTTTCCGGACTCCACCAATAACCATTATAGATCAGCTTTGCATAACGCGGCATCAGCTCATCCTTTAGGTGTCCGAGCTCTCGATCCAAAGTAATGGATTCCATTGCACGATGCGCCTTAAGCAAAATCGTACCACCAGGTGTTTCATAGCATCCACGTGACTTCATACCAACATAGCGATTCTCGACAATATCCTGCCTACCTACTCCATGCTTGCATGCAATGGTGTTGAGTTGTATGAGCAATTGGGCAGGACTGCATGTATCACCATTCACACTGATGGCATCTCCGCACTCAAAACCAATCTCGATGTACTCGGCTTGATCCGGTGCCTTTTCAGGCGCTTGCGTTAGCTTCCACATTTCTTCTTCGGGCTCAGTCCAGGGCTCTTCCAGTGGCCCTCCTTCGTAAGAAATATGCAGTAAATTTGCATCCATAGAATATGGCGATTGCTTGCCACGCTTTTGCTCGATTGCAATATTACTTTGCGCTGCATAAGCCATCAACTTTTCTCTGGAATTTAAATCCCATTCTCGCCATGGCGCAATTATTTTGATATCAGGATTAAGCGCATAAGCACCTAATTCAAATCGCACTTGATCATTGCCTTTACCCGTTGCACCATGTGATATGGCATCAGCACCGACTTGCTCGGCAATTTCCACCAAGCGCTTAGCAATCAATGGCCGTGCAATCGAGGTGCCCAGTAGATATTCCCCCTCATAGACCGCATTGGCGCGGAACATGGGGAAGACAAAATCCCGTACAAATTCCTCTGTGAGATCCTCAATGTAGATTTCTTCAATCCCAAAAGCCTTAGCTTTTGCGCGGGCAGGCTCAACCTCTTCACCCTGGCCAATATCGGCAGTAAACGTCACTACCTCACAGTGATAGGTTTCTTGCAGCCACCTTAAAATGACTGATGTATCTAAACCGCCCGAATAGGCAAGTACAACTTTACGAACTGATGACATACTATGACGCTAAATATTTAATTTGTTATAGATTTAATTGCGCTGGATTATAACTTGAAACTGAACCTAAACATGACAAATAGTTTGTGAGCATCGAAGCACAAGAATTAACCCCTTTTGGGAAACGATTCCGCGGCTTTTATCCCGTAGTCATTGATGTAGAAACCGGTGGTTTTAATGCAACTACAGATGCGCTACTAGAAATCGCTGCTGTTTTGTTGGCGATCAACGAAACAGGAGAATTTTACTGCCAAGAAACCATTGCTACGCATGTGAAGCCATTCGAAGGCGCCAATCTTGAGCCAGCCTCCTTGGAAGTGAATGGGATCGATCCTTTCCATCCCTTAAGAATTGCCCTACCCGAAAAAGAAGCCTTACAAAAAATATTTAAACCCATTCGGGAACACATAAAACTAAATAAATGCACTCGAGCCATTTTAGTAGGCCACAATGCATTTTTTGACCTGGGTTTTATCAACGCTGCTGTAGAACGCACCAAGTTAAAAAACAATCCGTTTCACCCCTTCAGCAATTTCGACACCGTGACACTAGGCGCACTGGCATATAGCCAAACCGTGTTATCAAGAATTGCAGAAGCCGCTGATATTGAATGGGATAATAGTAGCGCACATTCTGCCGTCTACGATGCCGAAAAAACCGCCGCAGTGTTTTGCGACGTGATGAATAAGTGGCAGCTGCTGCAAGCGTAAAATTACGCCTACACTTTAACTTTTGTTGCCTACTGCTGCTGACACCATCGTCTGTAACTCACCTTTTTCATGCAATTCCATTGTAATATCGCAACCACCCACGAGTTCACTATTGATATATAGCTGCGGAAAAGTCGGCCAATCGGCATATCGCGGTAAGTTTTCAAATATTTCTGGGTCACTCAACACATTTACATAAGCAAATTCATGACCGCACGACTTAAGCGCCTCAGAGGTGCGACTAGAAAAACCACATTGTGGCATTTGCGGAGTGCCTTTCATGAAAAGAACAACGGGGTTTGACTCCACTTGCTCTTTGATTCGATCCAATACATCCATCTTAAAAAACTCCTAAGGGGTTAAGACATTAAAGATGATATTTTACTGCGAGGCCACTATGTAGCAAGACATCTATCCACATTGCGCTGCAGCCATAGCTCCAATAAGGCTAAATGCCAGAGCTTGCTGCCCTGCAAAGGAGTCATATAGTTCTCAGGGTCATTCAATAGCTTATCCACGTAGCGACGTTGAAAAATTCCACGTTGCCGGCAAGACTCGGAATTCAGAATATCTTGCATGAATTCTAGAAATTCAGCGCGTACATACTTCAAAGCTGGCACAGGAAAATAACCTTTTTTTCGATCAATAACTTTATCGGGCAACAAGCCTCGCGCTATCTTTTTCAACATGAATTTTCCATCATTTGCGAGTTTATACTTCACTGGCATTTGCATCACTAACTCTACTAACTCATGATCTAAAAAAGGAACACGCGCTTCCAAACCATACGCCATCATCATGTTATCGACGCGCTTTACCGGATCATCCACAGTTAAGGTGGTGACATCCATATGCAATACTGCGTTAACAAATTCTTTTGCATTTGCCTCGCGCAATAACTGCGCCACTTTAACAGAGGTGAAATCATCACCGATCAAATCTTGATCTAAAGTTTCGCACATTTCCGCATGAGTACGATCAAAATAATGCTTAGCAAAACTTTCAACAGAGAATTTTTTTTCTGCTTGCATTTGCGGATACCAAAAATAGCCGCCAAATACTTCATCTGCGCCTTGACCCGATTGCACTACCGAAATGTGTTGGCTGACCTGCTCTGCT
>JAPUHH010000234.1 GCA_027297825.1 Gammaproteobacteria bacterium | reverse complement strand
TTGGTGGCTCACAGAGGCCACCGACATCCGTGTGACCGCACTATTACCTATTGCCTTATTTCCTCTGCTCAATATTGCCACTATCCAAGCTGCTACAGCTCCCTACGCCTCGCATATCATATTTTTATTTCTGGGTGGATTTATTATAGCAACCGCGATTCAACGCTGGGGCTTGGACAAACGCATTGCCTTATCAATACTGAAAAGCATTGGTAATTCCCCGTCTCGTATCGTAGGTGGTTTTATGTTGGCCACGGCATTGTTAAGTGCTTTCATTTCTAACACTGCCACTACAGCAATGATGTTACCCATTGGATTGAGTGTGATCACAATATTACTAAAAAACGAAAACAAACCTGACAATGTTAAAAATCATGAGTTTGCAACCTGCATTATGTTAAGCATTGCTTATGCAGCTTCTATAGGCGGAATTTCTACTATTATTGGCACTGTGCCAAATTTATTTGTCGTTTCTTTTATAAAAGATGCTATTGATTCTCCCTATCAGCAAGACATCAGCTTTCTAGAATGGTCAAAAATTGGTGTGCCAATAGTTATAATTTTATTACCCGTCTGCTGGTGGTTACTTACCAAAGTAATTTATAAAGTCGATAAAATTAAACTAAACCACTCTTTATCATCCCTAAAAAAAGAAAGTATGTCACTTGGTTCGATCAATCATGAGGAGAAAATTGTTTTATACGTTTTCATTTTTACGATTTTATTATGGTTAAGCCGGACTTATCTGCAAGGCTTAGAATTTTCCCTTAGTGGTCATGACATCCGCCCACTCGCTGGACTCACAGATTCTAGCATTGCAATATTTTCAGCTATTATGTTTTTTATAATTCCCGCCAAAACTGCTGCAAATAAATTCATCCTACAGTGGGAAGACTTACGTGATTTGCCTTGGGGAATTTTAATTTTACTCGGTGGAGGATTAAGTCTAGCTGCGGCAGTAAAAGCTAATGGAGTTACAGATTTTATTGGCGCACAGGCCGCTGTGCTAGCTTTTTTATCACCATTGTTAATTTTATTAATTATTATCAGCGCCGTGGTGTTCCTAACCGAAATGACTTCAAATACCGCAACGACGGCTACCTTAGTGCCAATCCTTGCTGCAATTGCGCCTTCGCTTAATATTCACCCATATGCTTTGATCATTCCCGCATCTATTGCTGCTAGTTGTGCCTTTATGCTCCCAATCGCAACTCCACCCAATGCAATTGTGTTTGGTTCAGGACATATCACCATGCCGCAAATGCGTAAAACAGGGTTTTGGCTAAATCTTTTATGTTTGATCATCATCACTCTGCTGAGCTACACGTTAAGCAATTACTTAATTGATCTCATCAGCCACTAGCATCGATCGATTAACCTCCATACTTTTCAATCATCTTATATTTTTCTTCTACGCCGATCAGTTCGTTGAAATCTGCGAAATTAAGTAGATCTTTCTCCATACCTAACGTCGTACCATCCTGATGCAATTTTGAATAGAAATCGCGAATGGTTTTGCCGGCGGCAAATAAGCCTGTTAGCGGATAAAGAATAAGTTGAAAGCCAAGCTCTACTAACTCTTCTTTTGGCAGTACGGGCGTAATACCTCCTTCTATCATATTTGCAACGATAGGCTTAGGGGCTTGCTTACCTATTTTTTTAAGCTGCTCAATTGATGCCGGAGCTTCAACAAAACTAGCATCGGCACCTAATTTGCGCGCAGCTTTGACACGTACAATGGCTTCATCTAAACCAAGCACAGCTTCGGCATCTGTCCGCGCAACGATAAAGAAATCTCCGTTTCCTCTAGCATCAACCGCGGCTTGGATTTTTTGCAAGTAGTCTTCACGCTCGATTATTTTCTTGTTACGCATGTGGCCACATTTTTTTGGCCAAACTTGATCTTCCAAGAAACAGCCCGCAGCACCTGCATCTATTAACTGTTTAACGGTACGGTACACATTTAGTGGGTTCCCATAACCTGTATCTGCATCGACAATTATAGGAATTGATACACTCGCGCAAATTGCACGCGCCCTTTCTACCACTTCAGTTTGAGTTAATAAGCCAAAATCTGGTTCGCCAATAGTTGCTGCTGCAAGTGAGTAACCTGAAATGAACCCCATTGGAAAGCCAACTTGTTCCGCAATTTTTGCAGATAAAGTATCGTAAATGCCTGGAAAGGCTAACGCACCGACTTCGTCTAAAACCTTTTGAATTCTATTGGCCACCATAGGTTACCCCGTTTTTTACTATAGATAGAAAGATTAGGCATATACAGATGAACTATGTATTATTTAATTAATCTAATCGCACAATGCAGTCTACGAGACTTGAATATGAATGCTAGGATACTACCTTCAGTGCTAAAAATTAATCGCATCTTTTGCTTTTCTATACTTTTACTTTCCGCTAGTGGAAGTTATGCCGCTGACTGGACAGAAGTAAGAACCCTCGATGGAAAAATCACAACTCTTTCTCAACACTTTGAAAAAGGCAAGTGGACACTGGTCATGCTGTGGACCACTAATTGTGGTATCTGCAGACGCGAATACCCAGTAATATCTGAATTTCATGATCGACATAAAGACATTGACGCAAAGGTGATTGGTGTGTCATTGGATGGCTACTCTAATTTAGACCTGATTACCCATCATATTGATGAAATGCCAATGAGCTTTAATAACTTAATTGGAGAATTAGCGGTCATCGCTTTTAACTATCAATCATCCACAAAAGAACCATTGCAAGGCACACCAACGTATATGATGTTCAACCCGCAAGGGCACCTCGTGGGGCACAATCCAGGGCCTATTAAAGTAGAAGCATTAGAGAAGTTTATTCAAAGTCATTAACAAGCTTAGTGGATCTATTTATAGACCTGATGATATAACTTTGCGAACCATGCAGGGCGCTGCAGCACCACGTACAATAAAATTACTGTAGTAATAGGCAGTGGTACTATTGTATCGACTAATAACAATAAAATTACATATATCAGTAGCTGTGTCTTAGGAGTCATAACTGTCAGATTAGTTTATATCTAAAGCGTATTTAACTAAAACTTCTAACTCAACATACTCCAACACGGAGCTATGGGTAGATTGTAGATGTATCTTAGGTGCCACATTCTCCTCTAGCGCCTCTATCCAACGTTGCGCACACAAACACCATCGATCTCCAGGCTTGAGTCCTGGAAATTCTGCTTCAGGAAATGCAGTGGATAGATCATTACCATTAGCTTTAGAATAATCTAAAAATTCTTGAGTAATTTTCGCACAGACTGTGTGCATTCCAATGTCATGATCGTCCGTCTCGCACCTTCCATTACGATAAAAACCAGTTTCAAGCTCATTACAACAGCTTTGAAGATCGCCACCCAATACATTCTTTTGCATAATTACCCCTTATAACCCCTACGTAATAGTTTAACTAGAATCTAACAAAGGTTAAGTTCTTATGCTGCGCAATCGCAATACCTAGAAGGATGATTACCAACGCTATATAAGCATTTAAACCAATGGACTCATTTAGAAATACAATTCCCATGAGCACTGCCCAAACGGGAATTAAATAATTAATTTGCGATAGAAATGACGGCCCAACACGTGCAATGACAGCAAAATAAATAATCGTCGCTAATGCTGTAGGAAACAACCCCAATAGCAATAATGACAATAATCCTCCGCTATTGTATTCGATTCCCCATTCTTCTTGAGTGATCAGAAACGTTGGCAACATAATAATACTGGCAACGCCCAACACTGCCGTAGAAATGGCAAGAAGGCTCCCTTTAGGCAAGCGCTTTGCCAAAACCGTATTGATTGCATAACTTAAGGCACCCGCTAAAATTGCCAACATAGAAATAATAACAGCTGTACCACCTTCCATTTGTGCAAATGCTGCTGGCCCTAGCAACACTATAATTCCCAAAAATCCAAAAATGAATCCAATTACACGATAGATGTTTAACTTTTCCCCAGGTACAGAGAAATGCGCTAACACTATTGTAGTTAGAGGCATTACCGCCATTAATATTCCCGCGATACTACTATCGACGGCTTGTTGCCCCCAGCTTATTAAATAAAACGGCAAACAATCACCAAAAATAGCGAGTGCAATAATAAGTAACCAGCTGTCACGCAAAAATCCAAAAGACTCTTTACGTATTAGCGCAATGATGATCAACACCATCGCTGCAATGATAATTCTACTTGCAGCAATTGTCGTAGGTGAAAAATCTTGCAGCGCTACTTTAGTAAACAAAAAAGCACTACCAAACATAATGACTAGGGCCACCATACCTAGCCAATCCAAAGGCTTCGCATTTGACATGTCTATATACTCATATCAACAAATACTGCGCCGTAATGATTATTAATAACGCACCAACACTTCGTAGGATAATACGGTTTTTCCTTCTGCTGGTACTTTGACTTTCCATTGTGCCATGCCTGCAGCCACTTTCTCATGCGAATAACTTTCATTTTTCATTTTCCAATCACCCGGGATCGGTTCCTGCACCATGACCTCAATCTCTTCATCTTTTGCATTCTTTAATACAATTTCAAAACTAGCCGTATAGGCTTGCTTATATTTTCCAAGTGCAGCGACTTTCTTAAAATTCGTCTGCTTTTTATCAGCAGTAACATCAAACGCATCACCAAGTTTTAAGCGTATTTTCTCATTTTTTGGCGTGTGGTCAATTCGATCTTCACCAACGAATTGCAAATTTCCAGACTTATCATTTTTATAGACTCGAACCACTCCCTTTGGGAGTGGCATGCCCAAATTTGATTCTTCTTTGTTAGCAAATTCTACGAATACACCCACTTTAAGTTTTTGACCAATCGCACCATATGAACCCCAATAGTAGTAATCCTGACCTTTTAACAAAAATTCTTTTTTAACAGGTATTTTAGTCGCATTTAACAAAGAAACTTGCTTGCTTTGATTATTAGAAATAGTAGTAGGACGTTGCAAGGTATATAAGTGGTATTCAAACAAGCCCTCTTCAACCATTGCTGGTGCACTTCCCATAGCCATGGATTTTGACATCACCATCTCTCTTTGAAGCATACGCATATCCTGGCGCACTTGATTTACATCACCTGCGACTAATTGTAACTTGGCATTTTTATACGTCGTTCCACTATGATTAGTAAGCGTTACCCATCCGGTTAAATCTACAAACTCATCAGTTGCGTTTAATTCAACCACGTAATCTGCTTTCCAACCTAAGCCACCGGTCAAGTAACTGAGTTGCAGGTCTTGCTTTTTACTGCTTCCACTTTCTAAAGATATGACAAGAGTTGGACGATCTCGCAGATTTGCAGGCACTTCAGCATATATTATTCTGCCAGGTACACCAGTTTCTATACGATCGCCTATACGCAACACTACTCCATTGTTAACGCTTAGCACTTGCCCTTCTTCTATCGTCTCTACACCTGTAGTGGGATGCAATTTTACAATTCTAACTTTCTTACCTACATATTTTTCGAGTAATTTTTGTGGTGTTAATAAATCAAAATCAAAATTTTGCTCAATTAGTCGAAAGTCTTTTGGGTAGTCCAAGCTTCTAAGCAACGCCGTCTCTGGACGCATTAATGCGCTTACTTCTCGAAAAGCCAACTGGTTGAAGCCACTATCCAATCGAATACTGCGCAAGTCTTTAACCAGCGCTAATTGGTCGTTATAGATGGTGACTGCAACTTCTTTTTGGTCATTTAATGTGCTTTTGACTTCATCTGCATGGAGGCTTGCACTTACGGCCCCAAATAGCAGTGTAGCGAGTAAAATAATTACGAATGATGCTTTGCTGTTGAGTCGTTTCATACCTAATCCTTATATTGTGTCTAGATTTGTATACGTAAACGATCAAATTTAAAGATTGGGTTAAACTAGTGTAAATATGAAGGCAAATTGTACAATCAATGCGAAATAATCGAATTAAAGCAGGCAAAAAGGCTCCCTAAATGGTACGTGAAATTGGATTAATTGCTCTGCTGATAGGAGGCTGGATTGGCTTTAATTGGTTAAAAAAGCAACCCAAACAAACTCGATGGCAATGGATTGCAATAATTGCCGCCGTAATCTTGATTGGCTTAGCACTAACAGGAAGATTGCATTGGGTATACGCACTCATTGCCGCAATTATTCCACTCTTTCGCAAAGTTCTTGGCTTGCTGAGTTATCTTCCCCTGCTAAAAAGCAGCTTAAACCAATTTCGCAATTCACCTGGTGAATTTTCATTCGACCAACAGTCTAACCTGGAGACTCGCTATATAAAAATAAAACTTGATCCTGCTACCAGCAAATTATCTGGCATCATTAAACAAGGACAACATGCTGGAGAGAATTTACAAGATTTATCTTTACCAAAATTAATCACCTTATTAACTGAATACTCAAAATTGGATCCAGAATCTGCACAACTATTAAGCGCCTATTTAGATCATTCCGAACATACCGCATGGCGCAGCCATTACCATCAAGAAGAACCAAAGCATCGACATACCAATACAAACAATACTAGTATGACGCTGCAAGAAGCTTGTTCGATATTAGGCTTGCACGAAGATGCTAGCAAAAAAGAAATATTAGAAGCCCATCGGCGACTAATACAAAAACTTCACCCTGACCGAGGCGGTAATGATTATTTGGCCGCAAAAGTAAATCAGGCAAAATCTGTACTGATAAAGTAATTTAAACTTTTGAAGCCTATCGATCTATAAAATCATGTTTTGGAAAAAAAATAAGAAAAATAGTAAAAAAACTAAAGATGATAAAAATATCAAAATCCGCGCTTATAGCAAGAAAGGTGGGTTCATAAAATCATTAGAAAGACAAGGTGGCATTACCACCAGCGCATCATATGGAGGAAAGGGTGTGCGAGAACTTCAACTACGCATGGAACTACTGGTAGACCAAGTCCTATCAACACATCGAAGTGTTTTTGAACCTGCTAAGCAGCTTGCGGCATACGCCCTAGTCGAACAGGACCGATTCCTAAGCTCCATAGAAAAGATTAGCCTTACCAGTGTCGAGCTGGCTTATAACTTTTGTCAATTTGCTCCTAAAAGTTTACAAGTTGTAGACGAAGAGCACTGGGAACACTGGATTATTACGCTATTAGAAGTGTATGACAAAAGAGGCGTGAACGGTGCCATCAACAGCATGAAAAATGTTGAAGGATATGTGCAATCGATTACTCATGCTCCTGCTTGCGTCACGCTACAAGAAGTGTCACGAATATTGGAAAGCTTTGTGATCGGTTTAAGTGGAAGAAAACTAGATATTGAGTGTGGCGAACTATTTTACACAGACACTGAATCCATTCGCCTTCCAGAACTCTCAACAACCTTCAGCAGACGGGAAGATAATTTCACCTTCTATAAGGCGATGACTGTACACCAATGGGCGCAGTCTTGGTTTGGCACCTGGCGCATAAATGTCGATGCACTAGTTAAAATCTATAAAGATCCAGAACGAGCCCTCAGTTTATTTCACAAACTAGAAACCATTCGTTTGGATGCTTGTATAGGACTTGAATTGCCAGGTATCGCACGAAGCATGAAAAGCTTATGCAGTACCGTAAATCATCAAATCTTATCTAAACATTGGCAGCGTGCAATTGAAAAACTTAGCGAAACAGATGCCACTGTACAAGATACAATATTCTTCCTAGAAACAGTCTACAAAGAAGAGAATGTGCCAGAAGATAAAATCTACCAGGGCTGCTTAAACCCTCGCGCTACGTGGAAAACGATTCAACTACGTGCAGAACGAGAAAAAGATGCCTTAAAAGAAAAATTAGCTGAACTTCGCCGTGAAATTGAAAGTGACCCATCTCAACTAAATCTTGAAAATGAATCAATCGAGGAAAATAACAAAGAAGGCTTCTCTATACAAGAAACTGAAAACGATATACTGCCAGACAGCTACAAAATAGAATTGCTATATGATGACAAGCCTGTCGAGGCGCCCGAAGATGTACAGCAATTATTAAAATCCATATTACAAGACTTTGGAGAAATCCCAGATGAATATCTAGAGGCAGCAGGACATGGCATTTATGACGACGTCACTGAAAACGAAAACGATGCTAAAACAGCCGTTGTAGATCAAGATAATGAGGTTTACCTCTATGACGAATGGGACCATTCACGTCTGAAATATCGCAAATCTTGGTGCCAACTAAAAGAACTCGATGTTCGCCCTGTTCACGATGATTTCGTCAATAAAACTCTGCGTAAACATCGCGGTCTACTAAAACAATTACATCGCACCTTTGAAGCATTGCGGGAGGATAACAAACGCATTAAACATCAACCTAATGGAGATGACATTGATCTTGATGCAATGATTGATGCTTATATAGACACCAAAATAGGTTTTGAAGTTTCTCAGAACCTCTTCATTAAATCTAGAAAAATAGATCGTAACATCGCAGTGATGTTTATGATTGATATGAGTGGTTCTACAACAGGTTGGGTCAATGAAATGGAACGTGAAGCACTGGTGCTGCTGTGCGAGTCGCTAGAAATACTTGGTGACCGGTACGCGATATATGGCTTTTCAGGAGTCACCCATGAACGCTGCGAACTATACAAAATTAAAGAATTTAATGAATTGTATAGTGATGAAGTGAAAGCTCGTATTAGCGGAATTCAACCACAAGATTATACCCGTATGGGTGCGGCCATTCGCCATTTAACAAAATTATTACATCAGGTGGAAGCTCGCACGAAACTTTTAATTACTTTATCTGATGGCAGACCTGATGACCAAGATGGTTACCGTGGCCCGAATGGTATTGAAGACACACGCCGAGCAATAATTGAAGCCAAATATTTAGGTATTCACCCATTTTGCATTACCATTGACAAAGAGGCTATGGAATATCTGCAACACATGTATGGTGCCGTAAACTTTGCCGTCATCCATCAAGTTGACAAACTTCCATACAAAGTTTCCGATATTTATCGACGTATTACAGCTTAGCCATTCTAAAACATAGCCTCAACAATTATCACTAACATGAAACATAGTCTGCGCTTGGATGCTGTACAAAATCCCATTATCCCTTATGTCGGCAAATTAACTAAAGAAAACGCTGGCACCATTTCATTTGGACAAGGCATTGCCTTTTACAACCCTCCTCCACATGCCTTTAGGAAAGTACAACAATGCTTAGCCGATGCCTCAATCAATCGCTATGGACCCGTTGAAGGTATCCCGGAGTTACAACATGCCTTAGCACAAAAACTTAAAAGCACAAATAACATCGATTTTAATGCTAACAATTCGTTAGTCGTAACCGCTGGATCTAATATGGCCTTTAATACCGCTATATTAGCCATCACCGACCCGGGTGACGAAGTTATCCTTCCGCTTCCCTATTATTTTAACCATGAAATGTCTTTGGTGATGGAACAGTGCAAGCCTATTTTGGTACCTACAGATGATTTATTTCATTTGCAATTAGATAAATTAGAAGCAGCGATCACTAAGAAAACCAAAGCTATCATAACAATCAGCCCCAACAACCCCAGTGGAGCGGTCTATACAAAAAATGAATTAATAGCTGTAAATGAACTCTGCCGACAAAACAATATTTACCATATTACTGACGAGGCTTATGAAGACTTTTATTACGATGATCGTAAACACTTTTCCATCGCCTCTGAACCTAATACTAATGAATACACTATTTCGTTATTTTCATTCTCGAAAGGTTTTGGTTTTGCAGGGTGGCGTATTGGCTATATGGTCATTCCAGAACATCTGCTTAGCACAGTAAAAAAAATTCAAGACACCATATTAATCTCACCGCCCATGATTTCTCAACATGCTGCCATCGGCGCACTTAAAGCGGGTGAATCATTTATTCAAAGCAAGCGTAATGCGATGTCACAGAAACGTAAGATGGTTTTACAAGCACTTACAAACCTTTCCTGCTTAAAGAATGCACCTTCTTCAGAAGGCGCATTTTATGCTTTATTAAATATTGATACCCAAATGGATGACATACATTTAGTTAAAATGCTAATTGAAAAATATAGAGTTGCAACGATCCCTGGCTCCGCATTTGGCTTGCATGGAAACTGTTATTTAAGACTATCGTATGGCGCCCTATCCGACCAAGATATTGCAACAGGTATGGATCGCTTACTCGAAGGGATTGCAAAATGCATTTAGATCTCATCTTGCCTTTAGTTATAACTAAATTTTATTAAATCGATTTATATATTTGATCTGAAGCGTTACCATCGAAATATTGTAGAACTAGATATTCAGCTTCATAAGGTTTTTGAGTGGATCACATGATGCTTAAAAATTTACGCGGTGATATTTACGGTGGCGTAACGGCAGCAATAATAGCCTTACCACTGGCTCTAGCCTTTGGTGTTTCTTCTGGTGCAGGCCCTATTGCCGGCATGTACGGCGCAATCTTTGTGGGATTGTTTGCAGCATTATTCGGCGGCACTTCTGCGCAAATTTCCGGGCCTACTGGCCCCATGACCGTAGTCATGGCCGCAACATTTACTCAATACACTGCATATGATCCCGTAAGTGGTCCAGCACTCGCATTCACTGTGGTTATGATGGGTGGCCTTTTCCAAATACTGTTTGGTGTATTAAAACTAGGCAAATATATTGCTCTGGTACCTTTCCCTGTAGTGTCGGGGTTCATGAGTGGAATTGGCATAATCATTATTGTGCTGCAAATTCCTGCATTTTTTGGATACGCAACACCACTTGGCGGCACCATCTCCACCTTAAGGGCTTTACCTGAAATTATACAAAACCCTGTTGGCCAAGCACTAATTATGGGCGCAATTTCATTACTTATTGTTGCTTTTTTACCTAACAAAATAAATCGACTAATTCCTTCATCTTTACTTGCATTAGTCGCAGGCACATTAATATTTCTATTTCTATTTCCAGAAAAAATAGCTCCCACGTTAGGCAATATACCCACAGGATTTCCAACACCACAAAAACCTACATTCGAACTTTCGCTTCTAGTTAATATGATCAAGTCTGCAATAGTCCTTGCGGTACTAGGTTCAATAGATTCACTATTAACATCACTTATCGCGGATAACATAACCCGCACTCACCATAACTCGGACAAAGAACTCATCGGCCAAGGAATCGGTAATACCATTGCAGGAATCTTTGGTGGTTTGCCTGGAGCAGGTGCAACCATGCGCACCGTTGTAAATATTCGTGCCGGTGGACAGACGCAGGTGTCTGGGATTTTGCATGCCCTAATTTTATTAGCGATCGTATTA
>JAPUHH010000233.1 GCA_027297825.1 Gammaproteobacteria bacterium | reverse complement strand
AGTAAAAAAATAATCCTTACCCTCTATTTCGCCAGGGCGCTTGGTTCTTGTAGTGT
Organism: Gammaproteobacteria bacterium; assembly: GCA_027297825.1. Taxonomy (GTDB): domain Bacteria; phylum Pseudomonadota; class Gammaproteobacteria; order UBA4575; family UBA4575; genus JAPUHH01. The sequence continues at coordinate 16,178 of JAPUHH010000233.1, read as the reverse complement.
GTGAGACAGATACCACGACATCCGGCAACATTTCAATCAATGCATTTACCAAGCTTGTCTTACCGGCACCAGATGGTGCCGAAATAATAAAAAGCTTCCCGTTACTACTCATGCGCAAACTCTTGGTGCCGAAATGATAAAAAGCTGCCCTGTAGTCATAATATACAATCCCTTAGCCTAAATAATTATAATAATAAAGCCATTACTATTAATGCGTGAACGCTTAAAATGAAAATGATAACCAATTACTGAGTTTTGATCATGCTTAAAATTATAAGCCATAAAAAAAGCCCTGCATTGCAGGGCTTTGATATGACAACTTTAAATACTATGCGTTAGCCAGATAATGATTCATACCTACGTAACTTACAAAAAATTAATTTTTTGTAACCGGCACCAAAGCAATTTCAACACGTCGATTTTGACTTCGGCCTGCAGGATCATCATTACTTGCAACCGGATGGTCCTCACCGTAACCATAGGTTGCTAAGCGCAAATTCTGAATATCACGACTTTGAAAATATTTTGATACTGAGTTAGCTCTCCGTTCTGACAAGGCTTGGTTATAGCCTTTTCCACCTGTACTATCGGTATGCCCCATTATCTCAACAAGAGTTTTATCAAACTCATCAACCACAATAGTTACTGAATCTAATACCGGAAAAAAGTCACCATTTATATCTGCGCTATCAACTGCAAATGTAACATTACCCGGCATATTTAAAATAATGTTATCTCCATCACGCGTAACACTCACACCCGTGCCTGCTAGTTTTTCGCGTAATTTTGCTTCTTGCACATCCATATAGTAACCCACTGCACCGCCAGCCAAAGCGCCAACGCCTGCACCTATTAAGGCTCGCTTACGTCGCTCACGGCTATCATCCCCACTGATCAAACCGACAACGGCACCTGCCGCAGCACCCGCGCCTGCGCCTATGGTTGCTTTACTGACTTGTTTTTCGCCGGTATACGGATTGTACGTAGTGCAAGCAACCAGCATTGCAAATAGAAGTAAAATTCCGACACCCTTTAATCTTTGCAATGTTCCCATTACTGTCTCCATTTGTTATGAATTCTCAAATACATTGAATATAATTTGCTACTATACTTCATGCGTAGTTCGACCGTATCGTATGAAAGTGGTTCAGCAATTATTATCGCGCAGTTAGTCGCATTATTACGCCGTCTGTAACTCCATATATCGGCATATCTCAGCCATATATCTAGTGCCTTTTGTAAGTTATTCCAAGCAGCTACAAATACAGTCAAAATCACATATGTATAAAAATGAATACCTTTTCATTCATGGAGCAACGACTTTTCGCTTGGATTTTATAAATCCCAACGCCAGGCAATAATTAAAAAATTTAGAAAATTCATATCCTCATGCAACAGAATGTAATAAGTGAAATACAACAGTGGCTACCTGAAATTGACCCCTGCCAAATTGAGTTGACGAATGGTCTCACGGAAGAGAAACATCAAAAAGATCTAAACGAGATAGCAGAAAATATTCATGCTTGGGCAATACCTGCTCTCGAAAAAGCTGAGCTACCAATTACGCCGCATGAAGCCAAGGCCTTACTTGAAAAGTATCCTGCTAGTAGCAATGAGGGTTGTGCTTTACACGTTGTACTTGAACTAGATGCCTTACATGCATCCATCAGCAACACAGATGCCAACACAGCTGCTCTCGCTAGTATGAAATTATTTGAGGCAATATGGCAACATGCAATCACAACCTTGCAGCAAGTAGCTCCACAAATTACTAAACAAGACAGTATAGATAACCAGCAATCATCATCAACATCTCATGAAGAAAGCGAAGAAAATATACAGCTATATCGAGCTACGATTAACGAACTGCAAAAAAAGTACCCGCACTGCAATATAAATGCCTTGCGCCTATTAGCGTCAACACGCTTGAATGTAACCAAGCAACAGCTTGACGATCTAGAAATCTCTCCTCAATAATATAATTAGACATATAAATAATGGATTCTGATAACGATTTATTTAGTGCCTCACTTGAAGCCATTGAAACAAGTAAGCGCGTAGAAATTTTCCAGCGGTTTTTTACCGATTTTCAACGTGAATGCGAGATAACACTAGATAATGCACAAAAATGGATTAAAGCTGAGCTACCTATCGTTACTAATCATATTGATTTAGCGCCTCTAAAAGATGAGCTTAAATCTAATAAAACAACAACACGACGCAAACATTTATTGTCAGCATTGATTTTTGAACAAGCGGCCCGCAATGCAGTACATAGACATCAAGCTGCTACCTCAGCGATGATGACTATGCAGATGATTAACCATATTTGGCAAGCAAAGCTAGTCTTATACAAAACACAGCCTGGCAGCATTCAACCAATGCAAACTGCTTCACACACGCTTACTCAAAAATTGGAAAAAAGTAAGGCCGAGCAAGAGGCAGAATTAAAGAAAGAGACAATTCTGAGCTCTTTGGTCAAAAAAGGTGAGTTGTTAAAAACCGAATCGCAAGTTCAGCAACAAAATTCATCCGCTATACAAGCAAGTCCAAAACAAAATACCTCGCCCAAAAAAACCAATGTATTTACCCGTGGTCAGAATGATTTATGGGCCGAGGCTGCCAAAAAAGAAAGGCTGATAAAACTTGCTCCAGTCAGTAAAGCCAAAAAGCCTAAACGCAAAACGCTCGGCATGCTGTCAAAAATACGCACTAAAATTCCCATGACGAGAAAAGCCAGAAACAAGAGCAAAGAAACTTATCTAGAAACTGAGCGAACACGAAATAGTCGCGAGAAAAACCCAGAAAATAGTTTGCTCGACAACCCAAACAATTCTGCAATTATTGTTAGTCCTGGATTTATAAAAGATATCGATGACTCACTCATTCAACTGCGACCAGACTCTTCTAATGACTCAAACGAATCAGGCGTTACGATACGCAAGGTGTTGAAAAAACGTAAGCACGCAACTCATGGGCCAGGTGGCAACCCCATTATCTGGAAACTCACTTCAAGTGCGGAAGGAAGCAAACAAAATAATAAGTCGATTCCTGAACAATGTCAGGAAGCGATAAACGACTATTGCCAGCAATATCCGGGTTATGACATTGTGGCAATTCGTAATATGGCTGCAAAAGAAATCGGCGTTTCAGCTCAGTACATTGAAAATCTAAACATTCTTCCGGAACGCATCAATTAAATTCGCCTCATCCTACCCCGGCTCTTGAATACTTAAATACATTCTCCCAAGCATAATCAACTATTAGATTTGCGGATTCAATCTTACTTGCTCGATAACACACGCCTGACTGTAGCTTGATAATTGATTGCACATCGCCACCGACACCAAGCGGTACTTGCAAATTAGTGAGTTGCTCTATCGCTCGATCAAAATTTACTTTAGTTAGAACGTGGAAGTTTGTATCAATCCAAGTATTAGTCTTGACTGTAATTTCTTCTCTAGTGAACGCCTGAATTGCAGGCAGTAAATGATGCTATACCAGCAACATCACTTTACTCTCATCTTCTTCTGCTGAATCTACCACAGCACCTAACACTCCTTGACCTACACCTAAACTTTTAAAAAAATAATATACCTGTCACTTTCTTTAAAAAACCAAGGCGCTTGCTCTTGTACTTAATATATTGCCTTGCCGCACCCCCAAGGCAATACAAGCGAAAAGAACTGCAACTAACAATGGATAAATGGCTAAAGGGTTGCTTACATCGACATCAAATTCACCACCTAAACATCATCCAAAAACCACCAGCACTATTGCGCCAACTAACAACCCAAGGGCAGGTAGGACTTTCATGAACTTTAGATTCTTCTGTATCATAAAATGAATATAAGCATTTAGAATTTCTACAAATGAGCGAATTTGTGATTGTTCACTAGCATTTATTAAAATGCACATGTCGACTAGATGGAATACAGTGCACGTTTTTTATCCTGACTAATACTCGATCAAATCGCAAAAACAAAAACGCCCAGATAAAATACCCAGGCGCTCTTTAACAACATCGTTGTAGGAGGAACTACATTTTTTTACCTTTAATCACTCGATAAATAATTAATAGGATCAATGCACCACCAACTGCGATAACCAAACTAATTAAGTTAAAGCCAGTCACCGATCCAAAGCCTAATAAGGTGCTGATATAACCACCTAAAAATGCACCTGCGATGCCTAATAAAATAGTTATAAAAATTCCACCAGGATCTTTGCCTGGCATTATTAATTTAGCAATCACCCCAACTACTCCTCCGAGCACTATCCAAAGTAAAAAACCCATAATGTCTCCTGATGATTACCATGAAGCAATAATATTACTTTTATTAAGCGCCGCTTATTCCTTTTTCATCTTCTCTTCAGCTTTTTCCATCATGGTGGAACCTTCTTCGGCCGCCATTTCTTCTTCAATCGGGGGTAACGAATCCCAATCTGGAAGGGGCGCAACGGTCGGCTCTTTTATTTCACCTTCGAGTGGTGGCAAAGAATCCCAGTCTGGTAGGGACTCAACGGTTGGTTCTTTCACTCCATCATCCATCATCTCGGCCGCAACATCAGCAGAGTCTTCTGCCATATCACCAGCCTTATCCATCATCTCTTCAGCTTCTTCACTGCAGCCAAACATCAATGCTGACACACACAAAATTACTAGTAGTTTACGCATTTCAAACTCACTCCCGTTGTATTTGATATTATTAGTAAGTCACTTTTGGCGGCAAATCTTTCGCTTGCTCAACCCAGTCTGTAACTGTTTTTAGCGTAGACAATTGCCTCGCTAATTTCCTCTCTACATTGACCTGTTCCATTTTAGTCGCCAGACTTTCTACATTGCGATTACGCAATTCTTTTACGGTATTTACACCAAACACTTCCAGTAGTTCAGTATATTCACCCGCAACACCTTCTTATTCTAAAAAGATCGCACATATTAACCGATTTTATTATTTGCCATTACAGACTCCCAGCCAAATGGTGCGATAACAATGAGCGACTAGAGAATCATGCTACGTGTGCTAACCATAATTTATTACGCCCAACAGCGAAAGTTTTAGAATTGCAAAATGTTATGAATTTATACTTAAAAGGGCAAGCAAAATCTTGATTTAAATGAGTATTTTAATGATTTAGCCAATATCACTCATCCTCTAAATCCGCCAGCTCACTTTTTACTTGGCTAAAGCTTGTGTGGCGAATGTCTTTCCCCGCAACGGTGTAAATTACATACTCGCAGATATTTTTAGCGTGGTCTCCAATTCGCTCTAGTGAGCGCGCGCACCACATCACCCTTAGTGACCGTTTAATCGCACGTGGATCTTCCATCATGTAGGTGATAAGTAGACGAGTAATGGCATCATATTCTTCGTTTATTTCTCGATCCCCTTGTGCAATTTTTAGGGCATTTTCCACATCCATGCGAGCAAAAGCATCCAGGCTATTGTGTAGCATTTTACGAACCTGCTCACCAAGATGTTTTATTTCTGAAAAATAGGTGGGCGTGCGCTCAACAGTGGCCAGCTTCACTGCATGACGTCCAATTTTTTCTGCTTCATCGCCTATTCTTTCCAAGTCGGTAATCGTTTTGATTACAGTAACCACCAACCGAAGGTCACTCGCAGCAGGCTGACGACGCGCAATAATATGGGTGCATTCTTCATCGATGGCGACCTCCATAGAATTAATTTTATAGTCGCTGGTTGCAACTTCTTCGGCAAGACTACTATCAGAGCGTATTAATGCCTCAAGAGCATTCTCAACTTGCTTTTCAACCATGCCGCCCATATTGAGCACCTTGCTGCGCAATGATTCTAAATCTTCATCAAATTGATGTGAGATGTGTTGTCCGATGTCTTGGTATACCATGTCGTACCTCGATTAGTGTCTAACTATTCAGACTATTACCCATAACGGCCTGTAATATAATCTTCTGTTTGTTTCTGTTTTGGATTGGTAAATAATTGATCTGTTGCGCCATATTCAATCAGCTCGCCTATATATAGAAATGCTGTGTAGTCAGAAACACGTGCCGCTTGTTGCATGTTGTGCGTAACAATCACAACTGTAAAGTTTTGCTTCAACTCGATGATGAGCTCTTCAATTTTTAATGTAGAAATTGGATCTAACGCTGATGCGGGTTCGTCTAATAAAATTACTTCTGGCTGAATAGCAACCGCACGTGCGATCACTAAGCGCTGTTGCTGCCCACCTGACAAGCCCAATGCATTATCTTGCAACCGATCTTTCACTTCATCCCACATTGCTGCGCCTTTCAACGCCCATTCCACACGCTCATCCAGTACACGTTTTTTATTAACGCCTTGCAGTCGCAGTCCGTACGCAACATTTTCATAAATTGTTTTGGGGAAAGGATTAGGCTTTTGAAATACCATGCCTACTTTACGTCGCAACTCAGCCACATTGATGGACTTTGCATTAATATCTTCGCCATGTAGTGACATCTTACCTTCAAGACGTACCGAATCGATCAGATCATTCATGCGATTCATACATCGCAAAAGCGTGGACTTACCACAACCACTGGGACCAATAAATGCGGTTACACGCTTCTCTGGTATGACTAGGTTAATATTATTCAATGCCTGTGCTGAACCATAGTAAAGCCCAAAGTCCTTGCATTCAAAACAAGGGAACTCATTTTCAATATTCATGCTCTCACGATTGAGCAGTATATCTTGCGAAATTTTAGGCGCGGCCATAATCATTTTTTCCCTTAGTGGCTACAAAGCCTTGCATAATAAATATGCCGGCGCAATTAAGTGCTCATACATTAATTTTGTTCCAGATCTTTATATTTTTCTCTTAAATGATTTCTCGTATAAATCGCAGCCAAATTTAGAATAATAATTACGAGAACCAATATTAGCGCGGTTGCATAGACTAATGGTCGCGCAGCTTCCACATTAGGGCTCTGAAAACCTACATCGTAAATATGGAAACCTAAATGCATAAACTTTCGGTCCAAATGAACAAATGGGGCATTACCATCCAGTGGCAATGAAGGCGCAAGCTTTACTACACCCACCAACATCAAAGGCGCCACCTCACCTGCTGCTCGTGCTATCGACAAAATAAGTCCCGTCATAATTGCAGGACTCGTCATCGGCAAAATCATTCTCCACAAGGTCTCTGCTTTGGTAGCACCTAAAGCCAAAGAACCTTCACGAATGGAGCGCGGGATGCGTGACAAACCTTCTTCTGTAGCCACAATGACCACCGGCACAGTCAGCAATGCCAGGGTTAGAGAAGCCCAAAGCAATCCACCTGAGCCAAATGTTGGAGCAGGCAGCGCTGCAGAATAAAATAATTCGTCTATCGTGCCGCCCACCACATAGACAAAAAAACCAAGCCCAAATACTCCGTATACAATTGAAGGCACACCGGCGAGATTGTTTACCGAGATTCTTACCAGGCGTGTAAGGAATCCTTGCTTTGCATATTCACGCAAGTATATCGCTGCAATCACCCCAAAAGGCATCACCACAACTGACATCAACATGACCGTTAATACGGTTCCAAATATGGCAGGAAAAATTCCACCTTCGGTATTCGCCTCTCTAGGATCATCCGTGATAAATCCCCAAAAAGTTTTAATATAAAAAATAATCTTCTCACCCAAACTCATAGCATTCGGACGATAAGCTTTCACGATATTAGCCAGCATTATTTCAACTTCTTTGCCATTCATAATTTTGGCAGTAACACTATCTCTCGACATCTCTCGATATAGTGCGTCTAACTCGCTCTTTAATACTTCATAGTCAGCATTAAACTCGGCGCGCTTATCTTCTATTGCTTGAAACTTTTCCTCGTCGGTAGATTCATCTAATTCCAAACCACGTTTTTTTAAACGTAACTTTTCAAGTTGGTAATTAATACGGCCAATTTCTACTTTCTCTATATGTTCAATTCTGTCTCTTAGATCATCGACTCTCTCAAGCCTGCTAGCTAACTCTTGCCACTTGGTAGGCTCATCTAAATTCAATACCTCGCCATTATTTTTTATTTGCTGCAAATAGCCATAAAAATTCCCCCATTGTGTTCGCTCTAACACCAATACATCTTTGGGTTTATCTACTTGCAACTCATTCGGCTCGACCGTTAACATAAAGTCGACGCCTAGAAAATCTCGATTTCCTACTTTTATAAGGCTACGTTCAATTAATTCGTCATCACTTTCAACTGCAATCCCAGATTCAAGTATTCTTTGTTTAAGTACTTCTTCGGTCTCTACACGCTCACCAATGATTTGAATCGTTACTTTGTTATCTAAATATTCAATTTCGTAAACGGTTTTAGGCCAGAAGTGCCCCAATCCACGAACAGCAATAAGTGCTAACAAGCCAACCACCATAATTACACTAATCGTGACAGCCCCTGCATTCAACCAAATCCAAGGTGTACCTGATTTGTAGAAAGGGTCTTTATGATATTTATTTGTTGGCAATGTCGTTCTCTTCTTTATAGCGAGCTGTATTTTTCACGCAGCCTCTGCCTAACAATTTCTGCGATGGTGTTAAAGAAAAAGGTAAATATGAATAACACCAACGAGGCTAAAAACAACACTCTGAAGTGTGTGCTAGCCACTTCAGACTCTGGCAACTCCACCGCAACGTTTGCAGACAATGTACGCATACCTTCAAATATACTGAAATCCATAACTGGTGTATTACCCGTAGCCATCAACACAATCATGGTTTCGCCCACCGCACGACCAAGACCAATCATGGTGGCAGAAAAAATTCCAGGACTTGCCGAAGGCAACACCACATGCACCAAAGATTGCCATGGGGTTGCGCCTAGCGCCAAAGAGCCAGAAGTTAAATGTTTAGGCACACTAAAAACGGCATCTTCGGAAATAGAAAAAATAATCGGGATAACTGCAAAGCCCATGGTCAAACCGATAATTAAAGCATTGCGCTGGTCATAACCCACGCCCAAAGTGTCTGTAAGCCAAAGTCGCATATTGCCATCAAACAATACTTGTTCTAACCAAGGACTTAGCGCCAAACTTAGCCAAGCAAAAAATAATACGACGGGAAATAATAAGGCAGCTTGCCAACCATCGGTAATTTTATTGGTGATCGTTTCAGGCAATTTCCACCAAACAAAACTTGCCGAAAATACACCCAAAGGAACCAGTAATAATATAGCAAACACCCCTGGAAGATTAACCTCAACATAAGGCGCTAACCAAAGCCCTGCTAAAAATCCTAATATCACAGTAGGCAAAGCCGCCATGATCTCAATTGAAGGTTTCACCACACTGCGCATTTTTGGCGCCATAAAATAGGCCGTAAAAATTGCCCCACATATTGCGAGTGGCATGGCAAACAACATGGCATAAAAGGCAGCTTTGAAGGTGCCGAAGGTTAATGGCGTAAGACTAAACTTAGGCTCAAAGTCGCTGGATGCGGATGAAGATTGCCAAATGTAATCAGGCTCAGGATAACTCTCATACCAAACCTTGCCCCAAATTGAGCTGAGTGAAGCCTCTGGATGTTCACTGTCCAATTCCCAAACATGCACTTGGCCCGTTACGTCTTCCGCAATGATTTTATCGCTTCTAGGCGCAATGCCTAAATGCAAAAGAGCATTGCTTGAGATATTTTCTGTCAGCAGATGTCGTGATGCTGTAGTGTGAAAGATAGATATATTCCCGTCTACATCGGTAGCTAGAAAACCTTTACGTAAGCGTTCTGTTGTAATGCTAGAAACTTTAGCGGCACCACTTTTAAAATTCCTAATCGCAGTTAAATGACGCACATTGTCTTCATTGCGCACTAAAAACAACTGGTGAATATTGCCATGGTCATCGGCTAATAATAATGAAATGCCGCCTAGCAAAAACTCAAAAGAGGTTGGAAGATGGCCAGCCTCTAGCACTGAGATATCTTCTATATGAATTGGCTCATCTTTTTCACGTATATCGTAAAATGAAACCGTGCCTTTCTGGTTTAGCAGATACAACCATTCGCGCTCTGGAGATAGCAACGCTTTAACAGGTGTATCAGCGTACGGCAATCGCACTTGACTCGTCAGCTCCAAAGTAACTTCATCTTCATCTAAAAATGAAGACTCTTTTTCGTAGTTAATCAACCTAGGACCACTTTCGGTGTACACAAAAAATGTTAGTCCATCTTCATTGTCGCTAACCGCTAAACTCAGTAATGCTTGCTCGCCAAGTTCAAGCGCCAAAGGCAGATTGCCATATGGATAAGTAATGCTTGGAATTATCTCGCGTTTCTCATCTCCATATTGCAAAGCATATTCATGTCTAAATATTAGTACCTGACCCGTGTCGAGGCCGAGCCCAATGAAATTTTGTTCGGCATCGACATGCGCCCAACTACTTATCGTTGCATCACTGCCTGCTAATAGATCATTACTTTCAATTAACTCTCCTGAATCAACATAAAAGAAATGTACCACGCCTTTACGGTCTAGACGCATGGCAATTTCTGCCTGCTCTTCTATTGAATACAGCAGTGTTGCTTCAGAATGACTATTGCTTAATTTATAGCTTGAGAGTTCATGTAGTTCTGCCCCTTTGAACAAAGGCAACACCACCATGAACAAAAAAAGAAAAATAAGAATGATAGAACCGATAACCGCAATGCCACCTGCACCAACTAGATAACGAGCTAGAAGATCTTTTAATGAGCGCCTACGCCAAAGCGCACGATCAAACACAAGCGGATTTGGAATGACTAACTTAGTAGAGCCTGATTCTTCCGACATGTATTTATTATTGATTCATTGTGTTAGTAAAGGCAGGAAGCTTTTAAGTGTACTTGAATTAAACTCCCTGTTTCACAGGGCTTTTACACTATTTGCCTACATTTTAGTCAAGCAAACCAACCAAGACATTCGTTCTTATTTTAAAATACAGCTTACTTAGTAGCGCTAACCTGCCTAGAGTTATTTACAATTCCAATTGATGCCAATGCTTTATCCGCTACTTTTACAGGTAGTGGAATATAGCCATCTTTAACCACCACTTGTTGCCCTTGAGTAGATAACACCATCTTGATGAACTCACTTTCTAATGGCGACAATGGCTTACCAGGCGCCTTATTTACATAAACGTATAAAAAACGCGCAAGCGGATATTTGCCAGATATTGCATTTTCTGAAGTGGCTGCAATTTTATCTCCATCGGTTTTTTTTGATAGCGGTACTGCTTTTACACCCGAGGTTTTATAACCAATACCAGAATAGCCGATGCCATTTAGAGAAGAAGATACAGACTGCACAACGGATGCAGAACCAGGCTGCTCATTAACCGTTGATTTGAAATCGCCTTTGCAAAGTGCTTTTTTCTTAAAGTACCCGTAAGTTCCGGAAACCGAGTTACGACCGAAAAGCTGAATGTCACGCCTTGCCCAATCACCCGTTAAGCCAATATCCCCCCATGTAGCGATGTCATCAGCATCACCACCACATATACGTGTATTGGAAAATATCGCATCAACATCCGCAATAGTCAGCCCAGTGATAGGATTATCCTTATGCACATACAACGCCAAAGCATCAATCGCTACTGGGATTGCAGTGGGCTTATAACCAAATTTTTCCTCAAATGCGGCAAGTTCTTTATCTTTCATCTTGCGACTCATGGGGCCGATATTGGCGGCACCTTCAGCCAGCGCAGGGGGTGCCGTCGATGATCCTGCTGCTTGAATTTGAATATTTATGTTGGGGTAAAAACGTTTGTATTCTTCTGCCCATAGCGTCATTAAGTTCGCCAGGGTATCTGAACCTACACTAGATAAATTTCCTGATACGCCACTGATAGTTGCGTAGTCGCCGAGATCTGCATCCACCTTTGTATCGGCAGCAGCAAGCGTTGTTAGACCGAATAAAGCCGCAGCAATTAGAAATTGACTTCGCAGTATAGATTTTGGCATGAACCACTCCTAAGTGATTAGTGACTGTTTATTTTGAGTGCAGCTTAAAATTGATATATGACAAGTATATGGATAAAATATTACAGTTTTATTAACCCATAACCCATTGATATATATGATATTTAGCCCATATATTCCAGTCGTTTAGCGGGGAACCGGCAGCTAAATATAGCGCCCTTTCCCAATTCACTATGGATAGTCAATTCACCTTCATGGCGCTCAACAATGTGTTTAACGATCGACAAACCCAAACCAGTACCGCCCTTTTCGCGTGAACGTCCGGCATCGACGCGGTAGAACCTTTCTGTCAGCCGGGCAAGATGTTCAGCAGCAATCCCTTCGCCATTATCTTCAACTAAAAATTCCGCAGCATCATCTTCAACAAGTCTCCAGATCACATGAATGTTAGTCCTCGCCTTGGTGTGTTTAATCGCGTTGTTTACTAAATTGGAAATTACGCTATGAATTTCTTGTGCGTTACCTTTCAACATCGCACCGGTTTCAATTTGTATGTGTATTTGATGATCTACAAACCACACGGATCGTTTTGAGTCTTTAACCACTTCGGCAATAAACGCTGCAACAGATATTGCATCAATATTTTTTTCAATGGCTGCAGTTGACTCGATACGAGACAAGGTGAGTAAGTCTTCAACCAATTGCTTCATGCGTTGAGCCTGTACATCAGCAGATTGCACCGCGGTTTTACATTCGCTAGGGAGCCCACAATGCTCAGATAAGCTTTCTAAGTAGCCAATAATTACGGTTAAAGGCGTGCGCAATTCGTGAGATGCGTTTAAAATGAAGCTGCGTCGCATTTTGTAAATACGTGCAGATTGCGACATATCTTGTGCAATTAATACCAATCGGTTCTCACCAAACGAAAAAATTCTAATGCTTAATTCTGGTTCGCTTGCCGCAGCTCCTCGAATTTCTAATGGCTGATCATATTTACCTGCAAAGAAAAAACCAGTAAAAGCAGGATCACGAATCAACTGCGTTATTCTGGTATTGAGGTCCGTACTTGGATCAATTTGCAACAACACACTTGCCGCTTGATTGGCGGAAAGAATCTCTCCAGAAGCCGCCAATATCACAACCGCATCGGGTAATGCGGCAATCATCTCATTGAATTGACTGACTAAATCCTCAAGATCCTTTTGTTTAGCTAGATTATCTTTTTGTAGATCTACAACACTAGATACATGCTGATCCGCAATACCGAGATATTCAGGCGCTTGTTCTATTTCTGCGCCACCATCCAACCATTGTTTTAACTCAACCAGCTGTCTAGCCGTCCACAGCCCATAAATAATGAGGCCAAAGATGAAAAAAAGTGGTAGAAATCCTGTGACAATCCCAAAAATTACACATGGCACAAATACAATTAAGATTCGATTGAACTCGGATAACCATGCACTAAATGACATTATTTTTTTGCAGAAAACCGATATCCATAACCGCGTACGGTTTGAATCATGTGGTCACATTCCAGTGGTTTAAGTAATTTTCTCAAACGCACAATATGGACATCCACCGTGCGCTCTTCAACATATATATTACGACCCCATGCATAATCTAACAACTGTGTGCGAGTATAAACTCGATCTGGATGAGTCATAAAAAATTCAAGTAGACGAAACTCGGTTGGACCCATATCAATAGAATGGTTACCCACTAATGCACGATGCGCATTTAAATCCAGTTTGATAGGGCCAATGCTAAGTTGATTATCAACGGTGCCACGGCGAAGCACAGCACGTATGCGAGCAGAAAGCTCTTTGACAGAAAATGGCTTAGTAATGTAGTCGTCAGCACCAGAATCTAGACCATCAATTTTGTCACGCTCTTCGACTCTTGCGGTAAGCATAATCACCGGTACATCTTGCATAGACTCTTTACGTTTCCATCTTCGAACCAGCTCCAAACCACTGGTGTCTGGCAGCATCCAATCCAATAGAATTAAATCCGGCAAATGATCAGCAATTTTCGATTCTGCAGATTGACCATCTTCAGCTTCATCCATTACATAGCCATCCTGACCCAATGCAAAGGCAACCATTTCACGAATGGATTGCTCGTCTTCAACTAATAAAATTCTTTTAGTTCTCATTCACTTGAGCTTGTAACTGCTATGGCTTTCCTGAAACAATTTGATTTGGCATGATTGTAAACCCATAGAAAAAGGAATCTGCATTATTTTCTGAATTTATTACAAAATTATTAAAAGCCCTTCAGATAAATCACATATATTGTGATTTATTTGATTAAATTTTAATAACCCTTTTTCAAGCCTTGAATTTAGTACCACAACAATAGCTGCATTAGTCGAAAACTAATGTGCGGGGATAACTCTAGCCAATAGTTTGTAACAAAATTGTAATAAATCATTCATATTCTTCTCACAAATCATCAGCAAGATTAACTACATAGAAATTAACTTACTCGAATATTCATTACCACATAAAACAGGGAGGTCCCTCTGTGAAAAGCAAACTATTTCTGATCGGTTTAACTAGCTTAATCTCGTTTTGTCTTACTTCTTCAGCATTATTTGCTGGCGCAGTAACTTCTGACGAAGAAATTGTCATTAGCACTACTGGCGGCGGCATTAAATTCAAATCTGATAATGGCAATACTTTCCAATTTGGTGGCGTTATCCAATATGACTTTGATAGCTACAATGGACTTTATAACGCTGGAACAGCAGACCCTGCCGACATCGGTGATTCAGTCAATGAATCAGAATTTCGTAGAACACGCTTTACTGCGAAAGGTTCTAAGGGCGAAAACTGGGCATATTTACTTACCGTTGATACTGCTGATGACGCAGCAGAAGCAAGCGTTGATGAAGGATGGATTAAGTATGCAGGATTAACTAATGTCGATCTATTTATAGGACGACTGAAGGCGCCTTTTGGTCTTGAAGAACTTATAAGCGATAAATATATTTCCACAATCGAACGATCGGCAATCTATGAAGTGGGTAACTTTTTAAGCGGTAAGCCTGATTTTCAAGTTGCTGCCCAAGGCAATTGGAATAATTTTACCGGTCAGTTGCATTTAATTGATGAAGGAGGACAGGATGATGATGCCAGTGACACATTTAGTATTGCAGCTCGTATCGCGAATCGATTGCTGCTTGGCGATCAAACGTCGAAACCGCATTTCGTACATCTAGGAGCAGCCTATGCAATTAGAGACTTTGGCAATGCAGGCAGTGCGATGGATTTTCGTAGCCGTCTCGCGGTACATACGATTGATAATCGTCCCACCGCTGGAAATGATGTAGTGGTAAAGAATGCAGATCAATTTGGTTTTGAAGGCGCGTATGCACATGGCCCTTTTTCATTACAAGGAGAGTATTTAAAGGCTAATTTTGATGGTCAAAGAGGAGGTCCTGACGTTGATACTGATGGTTTCTATGTTGGAGCAACGTATACACTCACGGGTGAATCTCGCGGCTACAAATCCAGTACAAACAAGTTTGACAAAATTATACCGCATGGCTCATTGGGTGCATGGGAACTAGTTGCGAAATATGAAGAGGGTGAGGTGGATATTGATGACAATCCTAACGGTGATGCAGAATATGATATCACTACCTTAGGAGTTAATTGGTATCCAAATTCTAATGTGCGTTTTTCACTTAATTACCTAATGACCGATACGGATAACTTCCAGTTTGGAGATGGTGGTGGCGGATTAAGCAATCCAACTCTGGAATCTTTGGGTGAAGAAGATGCAGATGCAGTTACCTTCCGCGCCCAATATGTATTTTAAAAATACATCGCTGCTATACGCTAAAAAGCCGCTAAAACAAGCGGCTTTTTTATATCTGTTTCACTACTGAATTTCAACTTGAAACACTTTTTCTATTAACTTCTGATTTTCAAAAAATACATAAAAACGATATTCTCCAGGTACCAGTTCATATTGCTGTGCAAACTCAAATGCCATGGTGTGATTATAATCCAGCTTAGCCTCTTCTTGTAAAACTTCTATCTTATCTATGTACTCACCCGTCGTTGGGTTTATCATAGATGGTACATGATAGATAAGATGCAGTGTAGGCTTGCCAGTAAAACCCGCACGCGATAACCAATAGCGAACTCCAAACTTGGTTCCTAACTTTGCAGAGATAACTGTGGTTTTTTCTAACTCACCATCAGTTGATACACTACGATCTCCTTCTTCATAATTTTCTGCGCCATATGAAAAAACTCCATACTCGAAATC
>JAPUHH010000232.1 GCA_027297825.1 Gammaproteobacteria bacterium | reverse complement strand
TCATATTGTACGCCTGCACCATCTTAGAGAGGTAATGCATGCATCCAAACTTATATGAGGGATCTCTGATTCATTCTTATTTCCCGTAGCATCAAGGAGAATATTGTGGCAACGATTGCCTTAACGAAAGAAAAGTTTAACGAAACGATTGAAAACAATGACATTGTTATTATCGATTTTTGGGCATCCTGGTGTGGACCGTGTAAATCATTTGCTTCTACCTTTGAAACTGCATCAGAAAACCATACTGGTGTAGCCTTCGTCAAGGTAAATACTGAAGAGGAGCAAGAGTTGGCGCAAGCATGCAATATTCGCTCGATCCCAACACTGATGATATTTCGTGAACAAGTATTATTGTATTCACAAGCCGGGGCATTACCGCCAGCACAATTAGAAGACATTATTGATAAGACTAAGGAATTGGATATGCAACAGGTTCGGGCAGAAATTGAAAGTCAGAAGACAGATGAGGCTTAAGGGAAAATATTCGTGCTGGAGTTGAGTGTAAAATATCAGATGAAGCATAAAGAGGTGTTTTTTTACGGGGATCGAAGATCAAGAAGCGGATGATGTATAAACATGTTTTGGTGCTTTAATGACTAGTTCGATCGTGATGGATAGGACGCCAGAACGATATACGGTGCGCCATGTTCTTGACATGGCATTAGTGCATAAAAGGCAACTTGTTGTTGCGCACGGCATTGCCATCTTGGCAGTATTGGCAAGCATACCCATTCCTTTGCTTATTCCATTATTGATTGATGAGGTGCTGTTAGATAAGCCTGGCAAAGTAGTGGCTACCATTAGTGTGTATTTTCCAGAATCTATGCACGCCCCGTTTCTTTATATTGCAGTGCTAACAGGTATTTGTATTGTGCTGCGCATGTTTTTTCTCGCTCTAAATGTATGGCAAACAAAGAAGTTTGTCGGCATTGCGAAAGATATTATCTATCGCATTCGTTATCAGTTGCTTGACCGTCTTAAGCATGTGGCGATGTCAGAATATGAAACCATTGGTGCAGGAGCGGTTGCTTCTAAGTTCGTTACCGATTTAAATTCTATCGATCAATTTGCTGGAGAAACGGTCAGTAAATTCCTAGTTGCAGCATTAACAATTATAGGGGTAGCGGGCGTATTAATGTGGTTGCATTGGCAATTAGCATTATTCATATTGTTTGTTAATCCTCTGGTGATCTATGTAACGATGGTTGTCGGAAAAAAAGTCAAGACATTAAAGAAAAAAGAAAACAAGGCATTTGAAAAATTCCAGCAATCATTAACTGAAACGCTGGATGGCATCCAGCAAATTCGCGCAAGTAATCGGGAAAGTTATTACTTAGACCGTGTTAAAAAATATGCAGAAGAAGTAAAAGTTCATTCTTCAGAATTTTCATGGAAAAGCGATGCCGCTAATCGTTTGTCGTTTTCAGTGTTTTTAGTTGGCTTCGACATCTTTCGTGCGGTGGGTATGGTAATGGTATTAATTACCGATTTAAGCATTGGAGAAATGATTGCAGTTTTTGGGTATTTATGGTTCATGATGGGGCCCGTGCAAGAGGTTTTGAGTATTCAGTATTCATTTTATGGTGCTAAAGCGGCACTAGGGCGTATCAATGAACTGCTGTACCTGCCCAAGGAACCACAGTACCCACATCAAGAAAATCCATTTACAAATAAGCATGCTGTAAGTGTGCAGATTGACAATATTAAGTTTGCGTACGGGGATGGACCTTATGTGCTAGATGGTGTCGATCTTTCGATTCAAGCCGGTGAAAAGGTTGCATTAGTAGGGGCAAGTGGCGGAGGGAAGTCGACGCTTGTACAGGTGTTATTGGGTTTATATTCACCGCTTTTTGGCGAGATAAAATTTGATGGCGTGCCGGTTTCGCGAATTGGTATGGAAGTTGTGCGTGAGCATGTTTCTTGTGTGTTGCAACATCCCGCATTATTCAATGATACGGTACGTATGAATTTAACCTTGGGTAGAGATATACCCGACGTTGCGCTTTGGCGTGTGTTAGAAGTTGCGCAGATTAAAGATGTGGTAGAAAAAATGCCAAGAGGTATAGATAGCTTAATTGGCGTAGATGGAATTCGATTTTCAGGGGGGCAGCGACAACGTATCGCGATTGCAAGAATGGCACTCACCAATCCTCAAGTGGTTATTTTAGATGAGGCGACCTCCGCATTAGATGCAGAAACAGAGGCTAAGCTGCATCTGGCGTTGGGCGAGTTTTTGCATGGCCGCACAATGATTATTGTGGCGCATCGACTTAGTGCAGTAAAACAAGCGGATACTGTATATGTGTTTGAAGATGGAAAGATAACTGAGCAAGGCGGCCATGCTGAATTGCTAAGTGCAAATGGGTTGTATGCGAAGCTTTATGGTCAGCATCAATCTGCATAAAAAAATAACGCTATGCTAAAAATATTTAGCAGTATGGTACTGCTATTTTTTGCTTTTCCATGCGCGCAAAGTTCTGGTTTGCAAAATAGCACCAAGACATTCACACCTGTTGTAGAGATGTCTAGTAAAGACTGGGAAGATCCAGTAGAAATGGAGCGAGTTTGGCAAGCTGCATTAGTTAGAATACCCAATGGTGAGGGAAAATATCTAAGCAGCACAATAGAAGCTCTGCATCGGCAAGAGATAACTATAACCACAACATATCCTACTGTTATTTATCTACATGGATGTTCTGGGGTATGGAAAGGCACTTATACAAGGATTAATATTTTAGCCAAGCACGGATATGCCGTCATTGCCCCAGTCAGCTTCGCAAGAAAAAAATATCCACAATCGTGTGATCCCGCAACGCACCAGGCAAACATGTATCGCGGTACCCTGAGAATGTGTCAATATGATGCAGGCTATGCTATCGAAAAGGCTAAAGCACTTTCATGGGTAGATTCTAATAATGTGTTTTTAGTGGGGCTGAGCCAGGGCGGGATCACTACTGCTACCTTTTCATCAATAACAGAAAATGCATCCGTGAATGCTAGAGTTATAGAGGGTTGGACCTGCAATGCTGGGTGGAATGAATATAAAGGTATCCATGCACCTAAGTCAGAGCCTGTGCTTACTTTAGTAGGTGCAATTGATCCCTGGTTTCAAAATTCATGGACAAGAGGAGATTGTGAAGATTCGCTGAATAAGGAAAATGATAGTCAATCGATCGTCTATAAAGACGGATATTTGAGTCAACAACATGAATTATTAGAAAGTAAGGCAGTGCAAGCTACGGTTCTGCAATTTTTACAGTCGCATATAAAATAGTTAATCAGCAAAAATAAATTCGTTTCGACTTTATGCAATCATTTATTCAATCATTAAATATAGCTAGTGAGTTTAACTTCGATGAGGGTTGTTATATTGTCGAGGTTTCAAATTCAAGCAAAGATCCTGAGTGTTCTATTGTGCGGGCACGAGTAGAGTCCGGAGTTACCACTGAACTGCATTGTTTGCAAAATACAATTGAACGCTATGTGATTATAGAGGGTGAGGGTTCAATTCAGCTTGGTTCTCTGTCTCCGCAAAAGGTTCGAGTTGGGGATGTGGTGGTTATCCCTGCACTATGTTCGCAAAAAATATCTAACACCGGTGCTAATGATTTGATATTTCTTGCAATTTGCACACCTAGATTTGAAACAAAAAATTACCAAAGAGTTACTTAAATTAGTTAAGTCATTTTTAGCGAAAAGCCCGTCAGTAGGCGGGCTTTTTTATGTGCGTTATATTTTTTCGAATGCTTGATTTGCAAGTTCTATAGTTTTTTCAATATCTTCTTCGCTGTGCGCATTGGAAATAAACCCTGCCTCATAGGATGAAGGCGCGAGGTATGCACCTTGTTCCAGCATATGGTGAAAAAATTGATTGAAATGCTCTTGGTTGCAAGCAGTAACTTGTGTGAAATTGGTAATTTTTTCTTCGTTTGAAAAAAACAAACCAAACATTCCGCATACATAATTAGCCGTAAGTGGAATATTGTTGGCTTTTGCTGCCTCGATGATGCCATCTACTAGTAATTTTGTTTTACGGTGCAAAGTATCGTGAAAGCCTCTTGCAGATAGTAGTTTGAGTGTAGTTAAACCTGCAGCCATCGCAATTGGATTACCTGATAGCGTGCCAGCTTGATAGACCGGACCCGTTGGCGCAAGCGATTCCATAATTTTACGTTCGCCGCCTAAGGCACCTACTGGCATGCCGCCACCAAGTATTTTTCCCAGGGTGGTTAAATCTGGAGTGACCTTGTAAAGTTGTTGTGCGCCACCGCGGGCGACGCGAAAGCCTGTCATCACTTCATCAAAGATCAAAATGGCTTTGTATTCGGAACAAAGTTTTCTCAAGCCTTGTAAAAAATCTTTTACCGGTGGGATACAATTCATGTGGCCAGCAATTGGTTCAACAATGATGCAGGCATTTTCTTCGCCCATTTTTTCGAATATTTGTTCTACTTCTTCTAGGTTGTTGTAGCTTAGGGTTATGGTGTATTCGGCGAGTTCGGGGGGGACGCCCGGTGAGCTTGGTACCCCAAGGGTGAGTGCGCCCGAACCGGCTTTAACTAGTAAGGAGTCTCCATGGCCATGGTAACAACCTTCAAACTTAATAATTTTATTGCGGCCGGTGTGGCCACGGGCTAACCGTATTGCGCTCATGGTGGCTTCAGTGCCGGAACTGACCATGCGAACCATTTCTATAGATTCAACCAGCTCGCACACCATTTTTGCCATCTCAGTTTCTATTTCGGTGGGCGCGCCAAAACTTAGCCCATGTTCTGCTGCACGTTGCACCGCTTCGATGACTTCAGGATGCGCATGACCTAAAATCATCGGTCCCCAAGAGCCTACATAGTCAATGTAAGATTTATCATGAATGTCGTAGATATGCGCACCATGTGCCCGCTTAATGAAAACCGGTGTGCCCCCTACGGCTTGGAAAGCGCGTACTGGAGAATTGACACCACCAGGGATGTATTTGTGGGCTTCATCAAATGCTTGTTTTGAATTAGTCATTGTTTGCGAATTATTATGTGTGAAGGCTGAGATCGTAACTAAAGTTACGCAGTTAAATCAAACTTTTGCAATAGCGTTAAATATTCATCTACTGAATGTTTAGGGTTAGGCGTAGAAAAGATTGCGCTAATTACTGCAATCATATCGACCCCTGCATTTAATAATGGCATGACATTGTCTTTTGTAATGCCCCCAATTGCGCACACTGGAATATTTAGCTCTTTTTTAGCGCGAGTAATGAGCTCAATACAGGCACGAGGGGCGCAGGGTTTGGTTGTGGAATTAAAGAAGCTACCAAATGCAATATAGCTAGCACCTGCTGCGACCGCTAGGGGGGCATTTTCAAAGCGGTTATAGCAAGATGCGCCGATGATTTTATTTGGGCCTAATAAATTTTTTGCTGCAGAGATTGAGCTGTCATTATTGCCTAAATGCACGCCATCGGCATCGACGGTTTTGGCTAATGAGGCATCATCATTAATAATCAATATGGCTTGATGTTTTATTGTTAGAGCTTTTAATTTTCGAGCGATCGTGTGACGGGTGTCTTGATTGTTTATTTTATCTCGGTATTGAAGAATTTTCACACCTGCTGATAAAACCTCCATAACCCTGTCTACTAGTTTGTCTGTGCTAATGCATTCAGCGTCTACAATTGCATATAATCCTTTAAGAACCGGCATCATTAGAAGATATTATTGTTTGAGCCAATGAAAACGGTTAGGAATTTTTTGCCCTTGTCCAAGTTGGCGTGCAGTTTGCAAACATTTCCAAGTATAATCCTGCGCTTGATGACTAGCAGACACCACGTCTTGTCCATGTGCGAGGTAGGCTGTAATGGAGGAAGCTAGCGTACAGCCCGAGCCATGGTATTGGTCTGGAAGCCGAGGCCAGGTCCGTGTATCGAGTTTGCGGTTGTTTCCATATAAGATATTACAGATTTCTTGAGTATTTTCATGACTACCGGTAACCAACACATAATGTGCGCCACGTTCTAAAATTGCCATGGCACAGGCATCTAAAGTGTCTGCCTCAGGCGCAAGTTTTTTCGCTTCATGGCTATTCGGGGTTACTACAGTCGCGAGCGGAACCAGTAATGAAAGAATCGCCATTACGGTACTGTCATCCGCTAAGACTTTACCACCCCCTGCGACAATGATGGGGTCTAGTACAACTGGAATGTCGGGATAGTCTATGAGCAGGGTATGAATTGCGCGAGCGGTTTTTTCGCTATTGATAAGTCCAATTTTAATAGCAGCAATATTCATATCTTCAAACACAATGCGCGCTTGTTCAACGATCATGCCTTCGCTTATTTGTGAGGTTTCAACTACATTGGTAGTATCTTGTGCAGTGATCGATGTAATAATAGGAGCAGCATGGCAACCCAAGCTGGCAATTGTCTCAATATCAGCTTGAATGCCAGCCCCGCCAGTAGGATCTGCCCCTGACATAGCCATTACGATTGGAATCGTTTCAGAAGAATTCATGCAAACAATAAGTAAATAAGAGCCATTTATGCAGTATAAAACATATATGTGCGTGATATGTGGCTGGATCTATGATGAAGCCAAAGGTGCGCCAGAGGAAGGATTAGCGCCTGGAACGCGCTGGGAAGACATCTCTTTAAGCTGGAAATGTCCAGAGTGCGGAGCGATGAAAGATGATTTTCAAATGATAGAGGTGTAATTATCTAGATTGATTAAGTTGCTTGGTTAAATAGGCAATTTTTGCGGAATGCTCCAGTGAGCATGTCCATTTATAAGTAAGATTTAGTGATTCGGCACAAGCATACACCCCATGACCACGAACCACTGTAATACATGTTTTACTTAAGGTGTTGGCAACCAGCTGCGGCGATTGTTCAGAGTAGTCATCAAAGGCAATGGTGTGCACGGGTACCGTGGGGAAATATAGGTTGCCTTCAAAATCATCCGGGACAAAATCTTCACCATTCATGGTCAGCGCAATGGTATGCGGGCCGTGACTATGTAGTACAGCTTGTGCGCTAGAGTTTTTCTTGTATACCTCAATATGCAGTTTTGCATCAAAGGAGGCATTCTCGCCAATTGATCCATTTAGGTCGCAGGCAATTAAATCATCTGCATGTAATGTATCTGCGCATGCGCCGGATGGGGTGATCCATATTTTATTTTTTTCGCGTATGGATGCATTGCCACTATGAGAGTCGTTATAGCCGTATTTTCGAAGCCACGAATAATAGCGAACTAGTTCATCTTTTTGAGACATAGAGCGAATAGCACTTTGTTTTGTATCTATAGAAGCTGATATTCTAGCGTGAATGTCTTGTATATTCTGTGAAAAGTTTAAACAGTAACTCAATAATTTTCAATTAAAGGACGAATAAGATGTCAGCATTGATTTGTGGTTCACTTGCGTACGATACCATTATGGTTTTTCCGGATCGATTTAAAGAGCATATCTTGCCGGAGAAGGTGCACATTCTTAATGTCTGTTTCATGGTGCCACAAATGCGCAGAGAATTTGGCGGTTGTGCAGGTAATATTGCCTACAACTTACATTTGTTAGGTGGTGACGGCTATGCTATGGGCACGGCTGGACGAGACTTTGATCCTTATGCGAATTGGATGGATGAATGTGGATTAGATCAAAGATACATTAAGAAGTTAGACAGTGAATATACTGCACAGGCATTTATCACCACCGACCTTGATAATAATCAAATTACGACTTTTCATCCTGGAGCCATGAATGGCTCACACCAAACCGAAGTGCCAACACAAGCTGGCATCTCTCTAGCTATTATTTCTCCTGATGGTAAAGATGGTATGCAGCAGCATGCACAGCAATGCGCGCAAGCTGGCATACCGTTTATTTTTGATCCAGGTCAGGGTTTGCCGATGTTCAATGGTGAAGAGTTGCTTGCGTTCATCGAACAAGCTAGCTATGTGTGTGTCAATGACTATGAGTCGCAATTATTGCAAGAGCGAACTGGTTTAACGATTGAACAGATTGCAAAACGTGTTGAAGCTGCGATCGTTACGCGCGGTGGCGAAGGTTCAATTATCCACGTTAAAGGTCAATCGATTGATATTCCAGTTGTTAAAGCAAGCGCAGTTCAAGATCCAACCGGCTGTGGCGATGCTTATCGTGGTGGTTTACTTTATGGACTGATGAATAATTTGGATTGGGAGGTAACCGGGCGAATAGCCGCTTTAATGGGCGCCATTAAAATTGAACATGATGGCACACAAAACCACAGCTTCACATTAGCAGAGTTTAAGGATCGGTATAAACAAGTGTATGGCGATACGTTCTAAAATATTAATTATTTTAGACTTAAACGGCTCCAGTTATTTTTGATTGCATGTGTAGTTAACGCTGCATCTGCATCGACTGCAGTAGGGTGGTCGACTAATTCCAAAAGTGGAATATCATTATGTGAGTCGGAATAAAAATAACTTCCTTCAAGGGTGTATGCAGTCGTATTTATCCACTGCTTTATTCTTGTAACTTTTCCAGATCCAAAGCAAGGCGTACCTTTGACATTACCAGTGAAGTTACCATTTGAAATTTCTGGTTCGGTTGCAATCAGAGTTTCAAGATTCAACATATCTTTTATGGGTTCCGTGATAAAATTGCTTGTGGCAGTGATGAGGGCTAAATGGTCCCCTGCGCTTCGATGTTTTTCAATAAGCTCACTAGCTTTGGCTTTAATAATTGGTTTGATGCGTGAATGGAGGTATTCATCACGCCACTGGCACAGTTCCTCGTAAGAGTTTTCCGCTAGCGGTTTAAAAGAAAAATTTAGAAACTCGTAAATATCGAGTTCTCCCTTAACATATTCTTTATAAAAGCGCTCATTCTTTTTAGCATAAGCTTCGCCATCGACCTTGCCGATTGAAACCAAATAGCAACCCCATTCGTAATCACTATCGCCCGCTATTAGGGTTCCATCTAGATCAAATAATGCTAATGCCATAAGAGTGCCTTAAATAAAAGTGAGTCGACCTAAAATTGTTTGCTTGTTAAGTGTTTGAATTGTATATGATTACCCATTTTCTCTAGGAGTAGCAAATTGCTGAAAGGGGAATCATGTGGAACAATAGAGCCTGGAGTAATGGTAATGGATAGTAAACAACAAATCATTGATTCAGCTGGTTATCGTGAAAATGTTGGCATTATTGTAATCAATGATTCGCATAATGTTATTTGGTGTAAGCGCAGCGGGCAAGACGCTTGGCAGTTTCCTCAAGGTGGTGTGCAACAAGATGAAACGATTGAGCAAGCACTGTTTCGCGAATTGCAAGAAGAAACTGGCTTAAAGGAAAGTCATGTTGACATCGTTGCCAGTTCAAGAAAATGGTTGCGTTATCGCTTGCCAAAACAATTAATTCGTAAGAATACGATGCCTAAGTGTATCGGTCAAAAGCAGCGTTGGTTTTTGCTTAAGCTTAAAACTGATGAGAGTCATATTCAGTTAAACCACTCAAAGCATCCAGAGTTTGATGGTTGGCGTTGGGTAGACTATTGGCATCCATTGCGAGAAGTTGTGTTTTTTAAACGCAGTGTTTATGAGTGTGCATTGAAAGAGTTTGAGCCTTTAGTATTCGCTTAATGCGCACTAGATCTAGCGACGTGTAGCCCATAGCCAGATGCCTGTAATGGCAAGTGTCAGCAATAAAATTGCAGCTGCATCTATTACGTATGCACCGTATTTCCCAAAGAATCGTCCACTATGTGCGTCGAGCATAAATCTCTCAAGACTGATTTGTTGGCTCATGTCATGCGTTTCAATTACATGTTTTAGCGTCGGCAAGGTGATTGAAGGCGCAACCCATTTTGGGTGTGGGCCTTTGAACTCATTCCAATTTGTTAGATGTTGATTTCCTTCCCAATAAGTATTCACGCCTCGAATCACCGCGGTGCCTTGATTTGAAATAGCAATGCCAAGAGGAACTTCTTGTAAGCCATCTTGCTTTGTTATTTCATCAATGATTGAGCCAGCATGATCACAAATGAGGATCGAGTTCGAAGTAGCAATAATTATTTCATCGGTAATCGTGATCGCTCCATGCAGATCAGTTGCATGGGTGTCTATGGGTTTGCCAGAAAGATAAATAGTTTCTCCGGCATGCGAAACGGTTTGGTTGCCTAGTTGATAAGTAGTGATGGGGTTTGGTTTGATGCCATAATATTCAAGTAGCCAGGCATTAGATAAATAATTTGTCGGCAGCTTAAGATCATCACTATGTTGCAGTGCGATACCGGTGGCTACTAAAAAAACGATAAATAGTGCGGCCACTAATCCGATTCTGCGATGCCATATAAATAGTTTTATAGCCATAGGCGCAAGAGTCTAGCAAGATTCTTCGGTTACATGACCATGTAGTAGTAAGGCTATTTTAGAGATATCAGTTACTGCCCGTACCGATAACGTTGCGCCAGAGATATTGTCAATGTGTTTGTCTAATTTTTTATCTTTAGTTAATTTAGCGTTGGTAAACTGCTTGGTGAAAAACTCATGTTTCACTTCCCAGCCACGACTTTCTCGAAAGATTAAAACTTTTACTTTTTCTAGGCCCTGTGAATTCACTACAAATCCAGTAGTAATGGGGTGTTCTTTTCCAATTTCTTCTAATATCCACGCGGTTCGACAGCCTGCTTTCCAGTAAGGCACGCGTATTTTTTTATAACGATGCCCAAGGATGCTTTTAACTTCTTTAGCAAGTTCACCTGATAAAATAAGGCGCTTGGCTTCAGGCGTATTGCCAAATGCGTTATTTAAGAACTTTTCGGGCGACTGATATATCTCTTCCGCTTGAAGTGTACTTAGCATGCCAATGAGGATGGAGACAGCAAAAATCCTTTTCATGTTCTTTTCTTAATTTCTTTGTATTGTAATGATAACTAATAAACTGGCTAGTGATAGAGACTAATAAGCCCACATTAGTAAATAGCTAATGCGGGCTGATATATATGGTTATGAGGCCTGTGTCAGAACATATAGCCAATGCCTAAGTCAATGCCGTCAAAGTCGCGGCCTTGTGCCTTTGCTTCAGGATCATGTGAACGATCACGGTAATCAAATTTTACCACTACATCCTCATTTGGCCACCAATTGAAGCCGACTTCCCACTGGCTGAATTGATCTTGAGCACGTTGACCTTCCACTTCCTCATAACGTGTATACAAGCCTAACCAATCAAATGGTTTGTAGCTAGGTTCAACATACCAGCCAAACTGATCATCGGGATCGCCTGCTGCGACTTTAATATCACCATCGATGTCCCATTGCGCGTACAGTGCACGCAAACTAAATGGCCCGCGATTATAAGCACCATGGAATGAATAAAGAATAGCTTCTTCAATTACATCAGTGTCGGCATCATCATCTTGGCCGGCGTCGGTTTGGTAATTTATTGATGCCGCAAGTTCTAAACCTTGGACACCGGTGTACTTTAATCGTCCGGTATAGGCAAGATCGCTAGCGTCTGCATTTGAAGCTTTCTGTCTCCCGCTACGAATACGTCCAGAATTTGGGATGTTAAGACCCGTATGAACTGCGAGGTCGGCACTAACGCCGTTGTCCCAGCGATGGGTGCCGCCCAATCCAACTTCCCACCACGTAGCAGGAATAATAATATTTTCAACATCATTTCGCTCAACCCCATAAAAGGTTGGGGGTTCATGGGTTTCATTAATGATTCCTGTAGGTACTAAGAATACACCTCCGCGTACTTGAGAATTATTATTGATGTCATATTCGATATAGGCTTGTTCAACTTCAACTTCCCCATCTAAAGGTGAGCCATCAGCTTCAACCCCGCCATGTTCAATTTCAAATTCCGATACAAAACGAAGATCATCTGTAAACTGTTTATCTAAGAACACTACATAGCGATGCAGGTCGGCTTCTTTGACATCTCGCTCGCTATCATCTGCATCCAGGTTGTTGTAGTGCACTTCACCGTAACCACCTAATGAAATACCTTCGAAGGCATCTAACGGGCTGTCTTCAACAACTTCGGCTGTGGCAATGGCAATCTCAGTAGCCTCATCCGCTTTTTCTTCAGCGCGTATGGCTTTTGCCATGGCTTCTTTTTGTTGCGTCATTAAATACTC
>JAPUHH010000231.1 GCA_027297825.1 Gammaproteobacteria bacterium | reverse complement strand
GTATTTTGACTTACATAGCTTATGGATTTTTTTACAGGTGCTACTGGTTCAAACTCGGCTACATCATCAATGGATTTAGAAAGCATGTTCAAGAGGATGTCCTGAAGACTTATATTTAGTTTGTTATATCTTTGCTACTGTCTGGGTTGGAAGTTTAGTGGGGTTTCTACCTGCGGCATCATAAATACCTTCAGATGAGCTGCCTCCCAATATAACTTCCAATATTCGATGACTAAATTGGTTACTGATATCAATCATCGCTCCGTTTATTTCATTCTGGAGGCGACATTCTTGCAACAGCGATTGTATTCGATCATCAAGCCCGGAAAAGTTAGTGCTGTCTGTTTCTCGGAGTTCCTTTATATCATTATCGAGTGATTCAAGATCAGCAAGGCCAGAGTTTTTCTTTTTTGTACACGTTTCAAGGCGGGTAATATCACGGTTCTTCAAAGCCGAGTGCTCTTCCCCGAGCAGGTCTCGCAACTCATTAAGTTGATTGGCATATTGATTCAATAAGCCAAATAATCGTGGTTGATGTGTTTTATCCGTCATTTATCGCCTACCTTACTAGCAAGGAGGTTTTCGAACTCAGCCATTTTCTCAGCGGTTCGGTTGGCATTGACTCTGAAACTACCGTCTGCAATTGCCTGTTTAATATTTTCAACACGTTGTGTATCAACCACAGGTTGGCTGGCAACTTTTGCCTCCAGTTCTCTTAATTTCGATGCCGTATCGGTGATACTAACGTCATGTACGGGATTGGAGGAGGAGGCATTCTCTTTCCCGCCGGCATCACTGGTCTTAGCCCTGGTGCCTTCGGTTTCATGATTCGTTGTAGTTAAATTTCTTAGTGTGTTACTTTGTAAGCCTTTGATATCATGGATCATTTACAAATCCTCAAATTTTCTGGTTTCATAGTGTTGCATGGTTTTATCGGCAAACTTGTATATAACTTTAGATACCTTTCTTGTTTTTATCAATAGACATGAATTGAACCATCTTTGTTAACTCTACCTTCAATGATGCGTTTTGAGCGTAAATTTCTTACTCTGATCTTTTCACCTACCGCACCATCCTTCATCGCTTTCCCTTCCATCCTGACTTCAAATGTATTGCTCTTTGCTAATAAAATCACTCTTTCGCCTCGTCTGATTAGCACCGGGGCTTTAAGCATATTAGATAGTATAGGTCTACTCAATTGCAATGGGCGCAGCATCTGCTTGCCAATCACAAGGTCTGGTTCGGTAATATATGCCCCGGAAAGCCGATTTATGTCTATATGTTCCATACGAAAATCTTCCATAGTGATAATTCTATTTTGTGGCAGCGGACGATTAGCAACAATTATATCCCGATATAATTGGATAGTTACCGGTACGTAAATTGACCATGGTTTGATACCACTGCATCGAACTCCAACGGTTGTATTACCAGCGATATGTGTGGAATGGGGAAAATATGCTTCCAATTTGGATTCACATAATGGTAAGCGTAAGCGGTTGTCCAAATCTCTAGCTGTGACTTTGATATCAGAATCGGGCGAATCAAATTGAATACGGGCATAATCGATGGCTGTATTTCGTATGTCAGCCAGGGAGTGAAAAGCTGCCCAGGCAATACTAGTATTGCCCATCAGCAGTATAAATATTGCTTTATGTATTAATGTACTGAATTTATTTTCCATTATCCGGGGCCAAGGTTATGTGTCAGTTGTTACAGCTGGATGTATATTGGTTCTGAGTTTCTATGACTAGTATTCTATGCAAATCATATGCCTGAAATTTGAATTTAAAGAAAATATGTACCCAGCCGATTAACCTATGTGCAATAGAGACTATTTTATGGAGAAATTATTATGTCGGAAGTAATGGAACGCGTAGATGCAACCACGCTATTGGTAGGTCGCAACAGGTTGGAATTGCTCCTGTTTCATTTGGGAGATGAACAGAGTTTTGGTATCAATGTCTTTAAGGTGCGTGAAGTAATTGAGTGCCCACCCTTGACCAGGACACCGCAGTCGCATTCTTATGTTTGTGGTATTGCTAATATACGCGGTATTACTATTAGCGTAGTTGATCTCGCTTCTATGATAGGTAAAAAACCAATTGACACCAGCGACAAATGTCGTGTCATTGTGAGCGAGTATAACCGTACTATTCAAGCATTTTTAGTGAGTGACGTTGCTCGAATTGTTAATCTTAATTGGGAGCAAATAAAGCCACCACCGACAGGCGTGGGTAAGGAAAGTTATTTAACTGCTGTTACCAGTGTGGACGATAAATTGGTCGAGATCCTTGATGTTGAAAAAGTCTTAGTAGAAATCCTTGGTTACAGAGACGAAGTAGCGGAAGCTCTAATTGAGGAGGGTAAGGAAAGTAATGTCACAGATAAACACGTACTTATTATTGATGATTCTTCTATGGCCAGGAAGCAGATGTCTCGTGTTCTAACTCAGTTGGAGATTCCTTATACTGTGCGGATAAATGGAAAAGAAGCTTATGATTTATTATTGGGATGGGTCAGTGATGACTCCATACCGATCACTGACCGCTGTGGTTTAATCGTATGCGATGTAGAAATGCCGGAAATGGATGGATATACTTTCACGAAGAAAGTAAAAGAGCATCCTGAATTAAAAAAGTTACATATATTGCTACACTCATCATTGAGTGGTACTTTCAATGAAAATATGGTTAAGAAAGTTGGTGCAGATGATTTTCTT
>JAPUHH010000230.1 GCA_027297825.1 Gammaproteobacteria bacterium | reverse complement strand
AATGTTTTTTTTTCTTTCTCATAAAAGGTTACTTTATGTTCATTTTTGTTTACAAGAATAAGTCTTTCCAACTAATTTCAAAATGTGTTTCAAAAAATCAAGAATTTTACATCACTCTTGGAATCCCATATTGCCTGAAACACGCTTGGTTGCAGGAATTGTGCAGGAGTATTTTATATTCGTATTATTAAAAAAGCGTTAAATCCTGTAACATATTGAATATATAGTACTTTATGACAGAACCTGAACTAAAGACAAACGCATATTAAATGCTTTTGCCGGCACCTCTTTGGTTGCTGCTTTTATGTTTTCAATTAGTGTTTCGTCAGACTGATTTCCAATTAAGAAACTTTTGATGGCCAGGTATGTAGTTCTTGGTGAAAACTTGGAGGACTTAAAACAGGTATAAGAAATCTAGCGAACAACGCGTAGGGGTTCATAATAAAACTTGCACATAAAATGATTCCTTTTAGATTATTGTTAGCTCTATGCGCAAGTAGAATGGCTAAAGTACCTCCAAATGATTCCCCAAGTAGTACAAGGGTTACGTGGATAATTTATGTGCTAAGGAATTGCATAGATCATGATAGGTTAACGAAGTGTCAGCTGGATATGAGGAAAAATGGTTTCAATGCCATCAGGGAGCTCACGAAACAATGGGGTATATAATCTACCAGTCTCATCCAAACCTGGTAATAAAACTAAAACAGGCTTTGCGCTATTCGTCAAAACAACATCTATGTATTTCTATAAATTTTTAAGGTACCTTTTGTAGTACATTAAAATTTATACTTGAATGGTGCTTTAGGCGAGTTTTTGGTGATATTCATTTGGGTACGGGATGCTATTTCTAATTTGCTCAATAGCTTTATGATCAAGATGGCTGGTTCTTTTTTTGTTGGCACATAGAGCAGTGCGAAAGCCAATATAATCGGCATTAGCTTTAGAGACAGCTGGGATGTCGTCGATGGTCAAAGAGCCGGCTAAACCGGTGAGTAAATCGTTTTGCTTTGCTCGATTTACAAAATACTCGAGTTGTAGGATATTCTTATGCTGCAGTAAACATCCAGCGCCTTTGCGAGCGGTGTCAAGCATGACGCCTTTTAGATGGGCCTGCTTTGCTGTTTGCAATGCATGGTCCGTATCAAAATCCATATCTGCAAAAAATACGGCAATGATGGCAATGCCTTTATTGGCGCAATGCACTAATTTAGGTAAGCACTCTTCGATGTGGCGGTCACTGAACATGCCGACCTTCACATAGTCGACGCCAGTTTCGGCTGTTTGCATTACTTTGTCTTCAATAGCATCAGCATCAGCAGGTAAGTCACCAACGGTGGCGCTAATTACGCACTTTTCCCATAATTCGTCCACGATGTAATGTATTTCATTGAGTGGGACGGCGCCAAGTGCGCCTTGCAAGGGTTCTTTTAGATCGATGCTGTCTACGCCGCCTCCGTAAACAAGGTTGGCTTCTTCAAGATTTCGAACGCTTGCGAGCATTCCTGTCATGCTGGTTTTTCCTTTTGTGATGCTTGAAAGCTTGCTACTTTATCCATTAACCAACCCCATGCTTCTTGTTCACGTGGGCCTGAGGTTTTATCAAAGCCAATACTCAAATATTCAATTTCTTGTTGAATTTTTTCTTGCGGTAGTCTGCGCAAACGACTTACTAAAATCGCGAGCTCAATTACTGCGAATTGCGCGCGATTATACCCATGAAAAGGCGCGTGTGTGACTTCGTGCGCGACTTTGCAAATATATTTTGGCCGTATATCATCATCTACTTTATCAATTACTTCTAACTCGCTGTGAGCTAAGCAGTTTTTAAGCCGAACTCCTTTAATGATATCGGTCGGGCAGGTTGGCCAATCTCGGTGTCCAGTTAAACAGCCTGCATAGATTCGCACATCATTGGAGTAATTTAATGTGGCCGTTTCATCTCTTTCTATATTGTCTAGTGTGGCAGAAGGCTTGAAGGGTAAGATAATAAGCTGGCCTGCATTTTCATGAATACCCATCGGTGCGATGTGGACACTCCCATCCGCACGGGGTGTGGTGACGATGCACTCTCGAATGAACGACATTATAGGCGCCTCCAAAAATATGTCTTTTGTTCCAATACGTCGTTACGGCACTTTCTTCGCTGCTCATTTGCTAGAGTATAAAATCCGCTACGCGACAGTACTGTGCCTTTTTTTGAAAAAAAATCCATTATTTCTATAAACGCCTATATTAATTTTTCTTGTTTTTCTTGCTTTTCTTTTTGCGATCTTTGCGGGTATGCGTAGTGGTTCCTGCTTCTTTGAATTGTTTCAGGTCGTCGGCTTCTTTTTTTGTTACGACTCCCCAATCTAGTTCTTCGTCTTGTTCATAACGTTTGCCCAGCTGCCATGCAATTTGGGCACGTGCATGCTCCACGCCCAGGTAAAAGGCATGGCCACCATCTTCCTCTACATCCAATTTTGGATAGATTTCATAGGGGTCTGTAGTGGTATGCATTCCGTCTCGATTGTAGGTATGAATGCCTTCTTCACTGACTTGGATGCGGAAATTCGGGTCTTTTATATTTGCTGCGATTTCTTTAATTTCATCTATTTCATATGGGAAGGGTTTGCGTTCATGTAAAGCCATTAAACCATTGTCATAGCCTTTGGGCGGGATACTGTCGAGTCTTGATGCGTACATGATGCGACGAGCGAGATCTGTTTCGCGAACGGCAAAACGACAATGCTCACTGACTTCCGTCGCTAACACGTGTTGAATTTCTAGCTCAGAGATAATACCTAGCAATAATGCATTGGTACCCGCTGAATCTGCATGAGTGAGTTCAGTGAGATTACCTATACCCATCATCATATCAATGTTTGGATAGCGATTACGTACATTACGATAACGCACAATCGACTCGGTAAAGCCAAAGTGAATAGGGTCAAGGATGGAATCGGCAATGAATTTACGGCCCTGTTTCAGCAATTTATCTATCACGCGGTAAAGCGAGCGAACATCCGTGGCGGGATTGCCAATTACGATAGGTATTGAATCAACTTCTTCCATTACCCATAGCGTTTTTTCATTCAAGCTAAGTAGGTAGTCAGCACCCGCTAAACCTCCTACGACGAGATCTTCTGGTGTGAGTGAATCTACGCTGACTTTAAATTTTTCTGCTTTGAGCGTCTTTACGGTATCTTCCAAATGTGGAAATGGGGTGCTCGGCAAGCAGCCAAGGTCTATAACATCAGCGCCGTCGTCTTTATAGATCATTGCACGCTTAACGATGTCTTCAACGGTCATAATGGGTGCATCTACTATTTCTGCAAAAATTTGCACATCGTATTTGCTCAAGTCAGCTTTTCTAGCGTCTTGACCAAAATAGACAGGTAAGTCCTTAAGCTCCTCAGGCCCACGCTCTACGGGAATGCCTAATAATGTTGAGAGAATGTCTATATCGCCTCGACAACGACCTGGAATGACAACTCGATCTGCTTGTTCGGTGTCTTTGAGACGTTTTTCGATAAGTGAGGTAGTCATCAAAGCTGCCACGCTGACCCCTAATTGACGCACCGTATAAGTAAAATCGATTGGTTGCATAGACTCCAGCACACGATGCAAACTTTTTTCTGCAAGTTTGCCAGTTAAGAAAAGAATATGGTCAGACATGAGTCAGATTTAAACCGAATGCGTCCATGTGGGTTAAGTGTGCAGTGTTAGTTTCGAGCATCATCTTATAACGTTATCCCTGGATATTGTTTGATCAATCATGCTGCTTTGATGGGCCGTACTAAAAGGGTAATGAGGTATTGAATGATATAAAGTGCAGTAGTGATCTAACTTATTAATCTAGTATTAACATGAGCTATTATAATTAAGTAGCTAATAATAAATATAATAAGTGTTGATTATTTTGCACAGTTGTGTAAGTGGTGTGAACCGTTCTATATTCTTAATTCAAATTTTAAAGCAGTGATGGCTCGATTTCTTGTTTAGAATGGCCGCGCTTATTTACTTTTAAAAGATTGATCTAAACTATGCTCACGACTATCAAGCGACGCCCAAAAGCAGCACTCAGCGAGCATTTCAACGATCTGCCTCCCATTCTGCAACGAATTTATGCTCAGCGCGGCGTGAACAGCGAAGAAGAGGTGAATCATTCCCTCTCTAAAGCGCTGCCGCCTGAAAAACTATTAAACGTAGAAGCGGGGATTGAGCTGATCTACCGTCATATGTTTGAGGATCGACGGATACTAATTGTGGGTGATTTTGATGCCGATGGTGCCACGAGCACCGCTTTATTCATTCGTGCCCTAAATAGTTTTGGGTTTACTGATGTTCATTATTTAGTACCTAATCGATTTGAATATGGTTATGGACTCACGCCGGAAATTGTTGGGGTTGCAGCCGATTTCAAGCCTAGTCTAATTATTACGGTCGATAATGGAATTTCGAGCATAGAAGGCGTTGCTGCAGCAAAAGCTAAGGGCATTGCTGTTTTGATTACGGATCATCATTTACCAGGCCGCGAGTTGCCGCAGGCAGATGTCATTATTAATCCCAATCAACCGAATGATGACTTTCCAAGTAAACATCTGGCTGGGGTGGGAGTGGTGTTTTATGTATTGTCGGCACTACGCGCATACCTACGTGAACAAGGCTGGTTTGAAAATAAGAATATAGACGTACCAAATTTGGCGCAATTTCTCGATATTGTTGCGGTCGGTACGGTGGCAGATGTCGCTAAACTCGATTACAACAATCGTATTTTAGTAGACCAAGGCTTGCGCCGCATACGCGCTGGTAAATGTTGTGCTGGAATCCGTGCCCTGTTTTCTATTGCAGGAAAAAATCTGTCTCAAATAAGCTCTTCGGATCTCGGTTTTGTAATCGGCCCACGTATTAATGCGGCGGGTCGCTTAGAAGATATGTCTGTGGGTATTGAATGTTTTCTTACTGATAATGAAGAGCAAGCAAGATTATTAGCCCAACAACTAAATAACTTAAACGAGGAGCGCAAACAAATTGAGCAGCAGATGCAGGTTCAAGCGCTTGATGTATTAAATAACATCAATGCATCAAATAAATTAAATGCTATAGAAATGAAACGCTTCGGAATTGCGGTATTCGACGCTGATTGGCATCAAGGTGTAATTGGTATTGTAGCGGCACGCCTTAAAGAAAGGTTTCATCGACCTACGATTGTATTTGCTAAAGCGAATGAAAATGAACTAAAGGGGTCTGCACGATCCATAGTAGGGTTGCATATACGTGATGCGCTAGACTTAATTGCAACTCGATACCCCGATTTAATTAATACTTTTGGCGGGCATGCAATGGCCGCCGGGTTATCCATACACGCAGATAAGTTTGCAAGCTTCGCAAGTATTTTTGATCAAACCATTAAAGAACTGGTGTCTGAAGAACAGCTCGATGCCATACTTCTATCGGATGGCGAATTGAAAGAGGAAGAATTGTCTTTAGATATAGCGGAATTATTATTCAGGGCGGGTCCATGGGGTCAAGGATTTCCTGAACCTATTTTTGATGGCGTTTTCACTGTAAATAATCATCGCATTGTTGGCGAGCGTCATTTGAAATTAAGTTTAACTCCCACGGGTGGTAAGCGGAAATTGGATGCCATTGCATTTAATATAGATAAATATCAGTGGCATGAAGATCTAACCCAAGTACATATTGCCTATCAACTAGGCGTAAACGATTTTAGAGGGGTTCGAACTGTGCAACTCATTGTGCAATTACTAGGTCCAGCGGACGTGTAGGGAGTGAAGATAAAGCATTATTGTTCACTAATAGCTCATGCAGATATTGGAACAGGTTCTACTGCTTGGATTTAATATACGTTACTATACGCGGCCAATGAACTGGCTTAAATAATATGGAAATTAACCCACTACAAAACTTAATTGAAGATTTGCAAACTCGCTCTACTAGTTTACGGGGGTATCTTTGACTATGAGAACAAACGTGAACGTCTTGATGAGGTCAGCAGAGAGCTAGAGGATCCAGACATCTGGAATCAGCCAGAACTTGCTCAAAAATTGGGCAAAGAGCGGGCCAGTCTCGAGGTGGCGGTAAAGACCATTGACGACGTGGAAAGCGGTGTCGCGGAGGCCAGTGATTTATTGGCCATGGCTGCTGAAGAAGATGATCAAGACACTTTGCAGGCAATTCAAAATGATTTGCAACAGTTAGAATTACGTGTTGCTGATCTTGAGTTTCGTCGTATGTTTGCCGGCGAAATGGATCCTAATAATGCATTTATGGATGTTCAATCAGGTTCCGGTGGCACGGAAGCGCAAGATTGGGCAGAAATGCTATTGCGAATGTATTTACGCTGGGGTGAACGCAAAGGATTTAAAACTGAATTACTTGAAGTATCTCCTGGTGAAGTGGCAGGGATTAAAAGTGCAACCATCAAGTTTGAAGGTGAGTATGCCTTTGGTTGGTTGCGTACAGAAACAGGGGTGCATCGTTTAGTGAGAAAATCTCCTTTTGATTCGGGTAGTCGAAGACACACTTCATTTGCAGCGGTATTTGTGTCTCCCGAAGTAGACGATGATATTGATATAGAAATTAATCCAGCCGATTTGCGAATTGATGTGTATCGGGCCAGTGGTGCAGGAGGTCAACACGTGAATAAAACAGAATCTGCTGTACGTATTACGCATTTGCCGACTGGCACTGTGACACAATGTCAAAATGATCGCTCGCAACATAAAAATAAAGATGTGGCGATGAAGCAGCTAAAAGCTAAACTCTACGAGTTGGAATTACAAAAACGTCGTGGTGAACAACAAGCTATTGAAGAAAATAAGGCTGATATTGGTTGGGGAAGTCAGATTCGTTCCTATGTATTGGATCAATCGCGTATTAAAGATTTGCGCACCTTAGAGGAAACAGGCAATACGCAAGCTGTACTAGATGGAGACCTTGATCAATTTATCGAAGCAAGCCTAAAAAGTGGGTTATAAGAGTGGCCTGTAGATAGTGGATGATTAATTATAAATGACAAACGAAAAACAAACGCAAAACCAAAACGTTGACCAGTACATAGATGAGAATAAGCTCATTGCCCAACGTCGAACAAAATTGAAAATGTTACGCGAAAAAGGCAATGCTTTCCCAAATAGCTTTCGAAGGGATAGCTATGCGCAAGACTTGCAAGAAAAGCTAAGTGATAAATCTAAAGAAGAATTAGTCGAGTTAAAACATTTCGCTAAAGTAGCGGGCCGCATTATGGCCAGACGCGGCCCATTTTTAGTAATGCAAGACATGACGGGTCGTATCCAAACTTATATTGATCGAAAAAAGCTCCCGAAGGATCTTGTGCAAGATATCGATACTTGGGATATCGGCGACATCATCGGTGTAGAGGGTCCAATACATAAATCAGGTAAAGGCGATCTATATATAATGATGCAATCCGTGGTGTTGTTAACCAAGTCATTGCGGCCCTTACCAGAAAAGTTTCATGGCTTAACCGATACCGAAAAACGCTATCGCCAACGTTATGTCGATCTAATAATGAATGCAGAGTCGCGTAAAGTTTTTGCAATGCGCACACAGATCATTCAATACCTGCGTGAGTTTTTGCTTGCACGTAGCTTTGTAGAAGTAGAAACCCCGATGATGCAAGTGATACCGGGTGGTGCGACTGCAAGACCGTTTGAAACTCATCATAATGCGCTTGATATACCTTTGTATATGCGCGTTGCACCAGAACTGTATTTAAAGCGACTTGTTGTGGGCGGGGTAGAGCGCGTATTTGAGATTAATCGCAATTTCCGTAACGAAGGGTTATCTACTCATCACAATCCAGAATTTACCATGGTGGAGTTCTATCAAGCCTATGCGGACTACCATGACTTGATGGATCTCACTGAAGAAATGCTACGCGGTATTTGTAACGAAGTATTAAGCACCACATCGATTCAATATGGCGATGATACTTATGACTTTAGTAAGCCATTCGCACGTATGACGGTGAAAGAGTCTATTTTGCATTTTAATCCCAAACTAACAGAAGCGGATTTGGATAATTTTGGCAATGCAAAAATAGTTGCTGAGAATCTAGGCATCCCAACAAAAGAAAGCTACGGCTTAGGAAAAATTCAAATCGAAATATTTGAGAAGACGGTTGAAGGCAAGCTGAAGGATCCAACTTTCATTACTGCATACCCTACCGAGGTTTCTCCGCTGGCACGTAGAAATGATGAAAACCCATTCGTAACTGATCGCTTTGAGTTTTTTGTTGGCGGACACGAGTTAGCGAATGGTTTTTCAGAGCTTAATGATCCAGAAGATCAAGCCGAGCGCTTTGAAGCTCAAGTTGCAGAAAAAGATGCTGGTGATGATGAGGCTATGCACTATGACGAAGATTATATTCACGCATTAGAATATGGAATGCCACCTACCGCAGGTGAAGGTGTCGGCATCGATCGACTAGTGATGTTATTTACTAACTCGCATACTATCCGCGATGTGATTTTATTTCCGCATATGAAGCCATATCCTGGTGTTGGGGAGCTCTCGTCGAAAGGTATTAAAGCAGTCAAGTAGATCACTTAAGGCTTGATTAAAAGTGCAATTCACTCAAAAGAGTTTCTCCTATTGATGATGTTTGTGATTAAAGAGGTAGCGGAACGAGTGGCTTCACTATCAATCTTGAGTAGTTATGGAATGTTTGTATATTCAAAAAACTCAAATTGATCGCCAGTGTTAAGGTCAATTTCGACAATGAGCTAGATGATAGAGACTTATTTGCGGCGCAAGTTACGGTTGAATTTTAAAAGCTAATGACTATTTTTATGGCTAGCTATACTTGTATATATTTTTTTGTTTATTGAGTGGGGAGAAAGCTTATTATCCAATCCAAACGAGCAGTTCGCCTTGACCTTCTACTGTAGTATCTCCGATATAACGTTGTACACGCCGTCGCATCGGGTGAAGAGATTGAAAGGCACTTTTGAATCGTCTTATTTCATGTAGCAGAAGCGTTAGATAGCCGAGGCTGTGACGACCACAGTCATGAAAGCCTGGTGATATATTTTCTGGCTTGTGTGGGAACAATAGGGTGCCTCGTTTCATGCCAGCACCAACATGTTTTCCGGTAGCCCCTAAATTTGTAATTGTTCCAGCGATCATTCTGTTGGCGCAATGATCACCGATGTCGCCAACTATCATGATGAGTCCGCGTCGCATCAACTCACCCGTAAAATTACCGCTATTGCCATGTACGAGAATGGTGCCGCCCGACATGCCTTTTTTCCCACCAGTAAAAGCACTGCCAGTATGGTTTCCACAATTGCCGCTAACTTCTATTAATCCTTTCGACATTCCGCATCCGGAAAAGTCATGTGTATTGCCTTCTATTTTTATTCTACCGCCTAATAGTTGGGCACCCGTATAAAATCCACAATCACCCATAACTGTAAGCGTGTTGCTTTGTGTGAGGGCATGTCCAATGTAGTCCATTTTTTGTGTAGCGTTTTCTAGCACGTAATCGCTACTAGTGTTATCACCGGAGATATTAAAGAGTTCACCTATAGTGGTTTGCTGATTGCCAATTGCTATGGTTTCTTTGAGGATTTGTTCACTATCGAGTGATAGAGTGATGACTTTGCTTAACCAACGCATATCAATGCGCTGTTCAACAGAGCCTTTATAGGTAACGGTTGTATGACTCATCCATTATTTCTCTTAAATGAAAATGATGTGGCCCCAGTTTGCCTCCAAAATTGCCGCCAGTAATGGTTTCGATACCTTGGGACTTACCTAAATCACAAATTGCTTCAATGCCACGTGACATTGCTAGGGAAATGTCTTCTCTGGTTAGACCATCGATAACAATTTCCATTACGGCTTCTATATTTCTATCAAGTTTATTGTCGGGCTCACCTCTTAATGTTGGGCAAAATGGGTGATTGGTAGACGCAGATAATTCTTTGTACTTAGAGCCCACTTTAGACCCAGAACGGACACCGCCACCTGGGAAAGGCAAAATAATATTGGGGAGTGAACTGATTGCGTCAATGGCTGCTTCACACGCGAGTAAAGCCTGGGATATGTGTCGCGCAAGTACCAGTAAGTTACCACCGCCAATTGCGCGTTGAAATCCAGTAGTTTCCTGACATAAAAACTCACCATCCATTACTGGTATTCGCCAGAATCTTTGGTTACCAATCATTTTGGAAATTTGATGGCCATCACCGAAATAACGCAAGTTCTTTCCAAGAGCAATTCGGTCATCCCCATCCATGCCTGCAAATACAGCGGTAGTGGGGCAGGTGAGAACGCATTGGCCTACTCTTGCTTGTAATTGTTGTTCTAGCGTTTTTTTATCCGTGCAAAAAAGCAAAACGGATATGCCGGGGCGTCCATCCGGTGTTTCGTGATTTCCAATGACTCTTTCGATACCCGCTTCGACTTTGCATCCAATTACAGAAGTCGCAAAACCTGTCATGGTTTCAGCCGCGTGACGTGCCCATTTATAATTGATCGCGGTAATAATAATGCGTGTTGCACGCATAGAAAATGCTTCAGAAAAGGTATCGTCGATTACAACGCCGTTAATAATCATTTTTCTAGTTCAACTTGCATGGGTGTATTTGTATCTCACCGCCAATACATTCAGCCATTTCATCCGAGCTGATTCTGAAATTGTTAAAAGCAATGGTTTGATAGTCGTCAAAATATTTTTTTAATGGCTTCTCGATTGAGCGATCAAATTCCGGTTTCACTACGTGTGTTATACCTTGTACTGTTTTAGTCACTTTTCCATTTTCAACCACTAACTCGCCATTCTTAAATACCATTATGGGCTTAGTAAACATTTGCTCTATGTCGTCTTGTTTGCGGTATATCGTGATATTCGCTTTTGCACCGTCTCCTAGATGTCCGTGATCAGTTAGGCCGAGAATCTTAGCGGGTGCGGCACGTGTCATGATAGCAATTTCATACAAAGAATATTCACGTTCCATTGAGGCCAAGTTTGAAATTTGTTGTGCTTCAGGATGAATTGCACTCAACACGTCGTTTCTAAAAGACCGGTTCATCAGTAATTTGATTAAATGCGGATAGCTGGTGAATGGTGCGCCATTCGGATGATCCGTAGTGAGTAGCACACGCCACGGGTCGTTAACTTGAATGAATATTTCGAGGCCAATTGCCCACTGCAACGCATTTACAAAACTTTTATCCCGGTACTTAAACGGAATAACGCCGCAACCTGCTTCACACTCAATGTCCATGATGGTCCATTTTTTTGGGTTTGCATGTTCATGTCCGAAGTACTGCATCATGGTATCCCCAGATGCGGTGATGGTTTGACCAAACATAATTTGGCCTACGTCAGCAGTTATGTTGGGTTGATTATTTATTGCTTCCGCAATTTGGCAGGCTGCCGATGAAAACTTATGATCCCCTTCGGTGCCGTAACTGTGAAACTGAATGTGTGTTAAGTGAATCGGCAAGCCTTCTGCGGCAGTCATGGTGCTGAGGGTAGACTCGAAATTGCCTGGAATACCTAAGTTACTTGCATGTACATGTAATGGATGTGGAATTCCAAGATCGTGTACCGCTTTACTCAATACAGTTAAAATTTTTCGTGGTGTGACACCACTTGGGCTTATTTCATCTACATCGAGTCGGCGCTGATTATATTTAAACGCATGAATGCCACCAGGGTTAACTACTTTTACCCCAATGCATTGGGTCGCATCCAACAACCAAGCAACGTAATCATTAACTGCGGTCTGACTAGCTCCTTGTTGAATCATACGAAGTAAAAAATCATCATTTCCTAACAGAACATAGCCGCCTTTATCAATCATCGGAGTGTCGGCCATTTCCATATGGGCTTGGCGTGCATTCACAGGTAATACTGCTGGCTCAAAGCAAGCGGTATAGCCCATTTCTGCATACCGATAGCCTGTACTAAAGGTGGAAGGAACAATATGACCATTACCGCTGCGAAATTTGCCAGATCTAGCATCAGGGTGTGCGTGTTGATCTTCCAGCATCATGGTGCGTGCGATATTTACTTTGCCTCCACCGATATGCGTGTGCATATCGATAGCTCCTGCCATTACAATGCAGTCATCAATAGCATATGAATGGTCAATCTTTTTGTTGGCGGGCGCAGTTTTGCTGATTTTGTCGTCAACGATATAGAGGTCGGTTACCTGTCCATCAATTTTATGAGCAGGATCGTATAACTTTCCACCTGATAACTTTATTACCATAACTATTTATTTAAAGTAATTGTGAGAGTTGACTAATTACGTCGTTAGCAGAAGCTAACTGGCTAGTGCGTATCGATTTTAATGGTAAGGTGGCTACATTATCCGTTCGACAT
The DNA here is from genome assembly GCA_027297825.1 of Gammaproteobacteria bacterium. Taxonomy (GTDB): domain Bacteria; phylum Pseudomonadota; class Gammaproteobacteria; order UBA4575; family UBA4575; genus JAPUHH01. The sequence continues at coordinate 14,485 of JAPUHH010000230.1, read as the reverse complement.
GCAAGCCCGCGATGATCTATGCCCGGAATTCCTGTTGGGATAAATACATCTACATCGTTCGCGCATTTCATTTTTGGATGACCAATAACTATGGTCGGTATGTCTGTTTCTGGTGGATTGTCATTAGAGTTATAGGTTGTGATCCATACCAAAGTGTCGGCCTCTTTGTTTTGTAGCATTTTCATACCATCAAATAAAATTGGATTGTGAATCGGTGCACCGCTCATAAATGCGACAGGTAAAGAAACTCCAGTTTGCCATGTGGCTACTTGGTTGGCAGTGACCTCTGCTCTTGACCCCCCTAGTGGCAGTCCAACACAGCGAACTTTCTCCATTAGTTGTTTTATCATCTGTGTCATGGTCTGCACAGTATGTTCGGCAATGTCTGACTTGAACTCTCCTGCGGCCCAGATAAAAGTAGTGTATTGACTATTTAATATTGTCTGGTGTAAATCAATAAGTATTTGCAGGGTATCGTCTATTTCGTCAAATATTTCTATAGGTTTATTTATAACCTCCAATAGCTTATGTGCGATTGAGTCTAGAGAAGGCGCTTCAAGTTGAAAATAAGTTATTGCACCCTTATTTTTAATCGAAGGTATTTCATTTTTATCTAAGCGATCTAATAAAAATATTTTTTTATTTTTCGTAGCATCATTACCTAATGATTGAGCAGGAGTTAGAATGCGTTCATATAAACGAGGAAAATTCTCCAACACACCGGCGCCAAATATCACAACACAATCTGCACGATTACGCACTTCGGCCAAAGTCGTTCTCACTTCTCCCATTCTTTGCATCACAGATGTATTAATGCGAATTCCAGAACCATTAGCATGATCAACAACTCCACCCACTTTTTCAGTCAACGCAACTGCATCTCTGCATGTTTGTATATCTCCAATCATGCCGCTGATAAGAGGCTGTTTTGAATTTTTCAGTAATTGTGCTGCTGCATCTAATGCTTGTTGTAATGTGGCAGGAGATCCGTTTACAAGTGGAGATGGTATCTGGCCACTATTAAAAGACGCGTCTTCGAACGCTTGTTTGCACAATGGATGGTTGTTATTTTTCAGTTGTACAGATAGATCATTAACTTCTACAGTTAGATCATCGCATAACAAGCCGCAGTGCGGACAAGTAACATCATTAAATTGCATGCAGGTAAATCACTTTGTCGACGTGTCTATGAATTTATGTAGCGTGCGACTACTACAATATTCTTAAATTCCTTGAAAAATTTTGCAGACCTTGTTGGTACTAATAACATGTTTCAGTTTGCTCAATTTATTAGTGGCAATCAGCTCAACCGAATAGAACTATTCATAAGCTACTCAAATGGGCTGATAACCACATGACTATATTGGCTGTGCAGGGCTGCTTAAAATTGATCGGCAATCATACATAAATCTCAAGAGAACTGACATACATAGATCCCGAGATATTCCATACTAGAAGGGCGTTGCTAACAATAATGCGTATGGGATGCAGTAAATGGAAGTTAAATCGGGCTTGTGTCGATATGAATGAACAATGCGTGTAAAACAAACGTAATTAATTGCAGTGTGCAACCGAATAAGATGCCTAATCCACACGGGATATACTACTTTTGGGATAGGTTCACATCGGTTTTAGAGTCTAGCGAATAAGGTAAAGGTTGTACTAAGACTTTGGGTCCTGCCACGGATCCTAAGTGTAAGGCTTCGTCATCTTTTTTTTCCGTTCGCAACACGATAAGTGCAGTGCAATTCTCATCCGATGTTTTTTGTGCGATAACGATTTTCCCAACGGGTTGGCTCGCGTCTTCTGGTGTATAGATATTTGTGCCTGATTCAGGAGCATTATCATCCGCGATACTTGCCCTATACATGCGACGATTAGGTTTGCCGAGGTAGTGTGTACGCGCTACAACTTCTTGGCCTGGATAGCAGCCTTTATTGAAATTGACTCCATCTATTAGTTCTAAATTAGTCATTTGCGGGATAAAAGCTTCACTTGTATTGGCGCAGACTTGGGGAATGCCACTGTGGATGTCATGTAGGTCCCAAAAACCAGAAGTAGCGATTGAGATCTTTGCAGAAATTTGTTTCCAGAATGCAATGGCTAAGTTGGTATTGCTAATAAACAGTACTCGAGTATTTTCACTTGGCAAACGAATAATGGTGATCTCATTGCTGTGAGTGCAATGATTTACTTGATGAGGGATGGTTATATGTAAACTACTGAGAATTGATTCGGTATTTGGTCCTGCTATACCAAACTGTACTAGCTCATCTGATTCATCGAACAAATCAACTTTTGCCATCATTTTGAACATGGTAAGTTTTTTAAGTGTGGTGTCTAAAATTTCACGAGGTAGTGTTAAGTAAAAATTATTATCACGCTTGAAGATACGGAAGATCGATAACATTCTCCCTTTGTGGTTGCAGTAACTACTTAGCTGACTGAGTTCAGATGAAACGTTATTTAAATCATTGGTGAATTGACCGTGCAGAAAGCTTTGCGCTTCTTCTCCGCTAGCTCGAATCAATCCCAGCTTGGTGAGTTCACATATATAAGTATCATCAAGTGAATAGTAGGGAGATGTTGTTTCTTCCACTGAAACTGCTTGGCTGTTTTCAACAACAGCGCCTTTTTCAGCTAAAAATTCGAGCCATTTAGTATTCATCATTGCTTGTTTATATTTTGATCATTCATACGCTATTTCTTTAAATATTCCTGAGTTGGGCAAATATGCACTGTTTAACTATATACTTATTTAAGTTAAGCACTTGTAATCTCTGGCATTTCTTTAGAGATATATTTAATTAGTTAGACTATTAAGGTAGTATTTACCCTAACAATAAAATTATTAGATGGCTTCTATACATCGGTAGTATGTTGCAAATGAGGTTCTTAGCAAGCAATCCAAGGGAGTTACATGGCTAACCTTCAACGGCCATTATCGCCGCATTTACAAATATATCGTTGGCCTTTAGCCATGGCGATATCAATTCTTCACCGTGTTACGGGCGTGGCCCTGTCGGTAGGTGCTGTGTTGTTTGTTGTTATTTTGGTTGCGGTTGCAGCAGGCCCCGTTTCTTACGAATTAATCCGGGGCTATATAGCAACTACAATGGGCCAAATATTTTTATTACTTTGGACGTTTGCTCTATTTTTACATCTGTTTAATGGTGTTCGGCATCTTTTTTGGGATGCGGGATACGGATTTCAAAAAAGTACAACTACTAAATCCGGCATATTCGTTTTAATTGTGACCACCGTTCTCACAGCCGTAGTTTGGTGCGCCGCTTATTTAACTTGTAAAGTCTAAGAATTATCATGTCACTACGAACACCCCTATCAGAAGCAAAAGGATTAGGTTCTGCAAAAGAAGGCGTAAGCCATTGGTGGATGCAGAGGTTAACGGCCATTGCATTAGTGCCACTCGCAATTTGGTTTGTTTTTGCTGTTGCCATGTTAGGAGACGCAAGCTACGCCACAATAGTAGGGTGGTTACAATCACCAATTGTTACTGTGTTTTTGGTTTTGTTTATCATTGCAACTTTTTATCACACACAGCTAGGTCTACAGGTCATTGTTGAAGATTATGTGGGAGGCTGGATGAAAGTTGTCTCTCTAATTTTAATAAGCTTCCTTTGCATTGTTTCGGCACTTGCCGGGATAATCGCCTTGCTAAAAATATCTTTATAAAATTATCAGAATGAGTAAAGCGTATAACGTTGTTGAGCATGCCTATGACGTAGTAGTTGTGGGTGCCGGTGGAGCAGGATTACGAGCAGCCTTAGGTATGGCGGCTAGTGGTCTTTCTACTGCATGTATAACCAAAGTATTCCCAACGCGAAGCCACACAGTTGCGGCACAGGGCGGTATGAGCGCTGCATTAGGCAATATGGGTGAAGATGATTGGCGTTGGCACATGTATGACACCGTCAAAGGTTCTGACTGGCTAGGGGATCAGGATGCTATTGAATACATGTGTCGTGAAGCAATCCCAGCGGTAGTGGAACTTGAACATTACGGCGTACCTTTTTCGCGCACCGAAGAAGGGCGCATTTATCAACGACCTTTTGGTGGTATGACCACGCGCTTTGGCGAAGGAATCGCACAGCGAACATGTGCAGCCGCAGATCGAACCGGACATGCCATTTTGCACACGCTTTACCAACAATCGCTAAAGCATAATGCGGAATTTTTCATTGAATACTTCGCGACTGACCTATTGATGGACGATGATGGCACCTGTAAGGGTGTTATGGCTTGGGATCTTGCTACCGGAGAGTTACATATTTTCCGCGCCCATATTGTGTTACTTGCGACCGGTGGCTATGGTCGTGCTTATTTCTCATGTACATCCGCACATACGTGTACAGGGGATGGTAATGCCATGGTCTTACGTGCAGGCTTGCCACTGCAAGACATGGAATTTGTGCAATTCCACCCCACAGGAATTTATGGCGCGGGCTGCCTAATTACAGAGGGTGTGCGTGGAGAAGGTGGGTATTTAACCAATTCAGAAGGTGAGCGTTTTATGGAGCGCTACGCACCGAATGCAAAAGATCTTGCGTCACGTGATGTCGTCTGTCGATCTATGACTGTTGAGATCAACGAAGGTCGCGGAATAGGTGAGGAAAACGATCATATTCATTTGCATCTGGAGCATTTAGGTGCCGATCTGATCGGTGAAAAACTTCCTGGTATTGCCGAATCAGCTAGAATCTTTGCTGGTGTGGATGTAACGAAAGAGCCTATTCCGGTGATTCCTACCGTGCATTACAACATGGGTGGTATTCCAACGAATTATCATGGCGAAGTAGTGAAGTTGAAAGATGGTGATCCTGACCATATTGTGCCAGGGTTGATGGCAATCGGTGAGGCTGCATGTGTGTCGGTGCACGGCGCCAATCGATTGGGGTCAAATTCATTACTGGATTTAATCGTATTTGGAAGAGCTGCATCAATTCGTGCTGCAGAATTAGTAAAGCTAAATCAGCCGCATAGTGAATTAAAGAATGATGCGGTGGATCAAGTGCTAGGTCGTTTTGATAAGTTGCGACATGCTAAAGGTGATGTTTCCACTGCAGAGCTTCGGCTAGAAATGCAAAAGACAATGCAATCTCATGTTGCCGTGTTTAGAACCGGTGAATCCATTGAGAAAGGCTTAGTGAAGCTAAGAAAATTATTTACACAAGTAGATAATCTTAAGGTAAATGATCGATCGATGATTTGGAATACAGATTTAGTTGAAACTATAGAGTTGACGAATCTAATGCCCCAAGCATTAGCTACGGCTCAATCCGCGTTGAACCGAACAGAAAGCCGTGGCGCACAAGCACGCGATGACTTCCCCGATCGTGATGATGAAAATTGGATGAAACATTCATTGGTTTCAGTTAGTGAAAAAGGTGATGTAACGATTAATTATCGTCCTGTTCATATGTACACACAAACTGACGAGGTTGAAGTGATACCGCCAAAGCCAAGAGTTTATTAGAGAGGAATATTGATGGCACAGTTTACTCTCCCTGCTAATTCGGTTGTAAAGCCTGGTAAGACCTACAAGGCTACAACTGCAAGTAACAATACAAAAAAAATAATCGTCTATCGATATGACCCTGATAGCGGTGAGAATCCTCGTACCGACACATATGAAGTGGATCTTGATACTTGTGGGCCTATGGTGCTGGATGCGTTGATAAAAATTAAAAATGAAGTTGATTCGACTTTAACTTTCAGACGATCATGTAGAGAAGGTATATGTGGTTCATGTTCCATGAACATTAATGGTTCAAACACATTGGCATGCATAATAAGCCTTGAGGAATGCAAAGGCGACATTAAGATTTATCCGCTACCACACCTGCCTGTAGTCAAAGATTTGGTGCCGGACCTGACTAACTTTTATGCCCAATACGCGTCTATTAAGCCATGGTTGCAAGCGGATACTGCGCCACCACCAGATCGTGAAAGGCTACAATCCAAACAAGACCGTGAGAAGCTAGAAGGTCTTGAAGAATGCATACTTTGTGCATGCTGCACTACAAGCTGTCCTAGCTACTGGTGGAGCAGTGATCGTTATCTAGGGCCGGCAACATTATTGCAGGCTTATCGGTGGATCGTTGATAGTCGAGATGAGGCAACGGGAGAGCGTTTAGATGAGTTGGAAGATCCATTTAAGCTGTATCGATGTCACACTATTATGAATTGCACCAACACATGCCCTAAAGGTTTAAACCCTGCAAAAGCTATCGCAGAAGTTAAAAAGCTGATTGCCCAAAGAAGGAATTAATTAGGTAGCAGTAAAGTTTTAAAGTGGAGAATCTACAAAAACTAGCATGGCGATGTCGTCGCGGTACCAAAGAGCTAGATGTCTTAATGCAGAGGTATTTAACTAATAACTATCCAACGGCTTCCTCCGAGCTGCAACATGCATTTGAGAGAATGTTGGACATGCAAGATCCAGAATTATATGACTTGCTTGTAGGTCGACAAGGTTCCAATGATCAAAATATCAATCAAGTGATTGAATACATCTACGCATAATTTCAATATCTCCCTAAAGCCATCTCTGGCTTTGCTTATAAGTTTTATTATATTGCATGCAGCAGCACTGGTAAGTCTTATGCTTATTGCTATTCCACTTTGGGGGAAGGTTGTTGCATTCTGCATTACTTTTTATTTTGCAGTTAAAATCACAATGCAATATGCATTGCTTAAATCCGATGCTGCGGTGATAAGAGTAAGCACGACAAGTAAGGTAGGTCAATGCAGTATAGAATTAAAAAATGGCAAAACATACCAAGCTAGCTTAAAAGATGCAGATTGGTTGTTTGAATATTTTGCAGTGTTCGCGTTTACGGCAAACACAAAAGCAATAAAAACAATTATAGCAAAAAATACAATGAGTCAAGAGCAATTCTATGCTTTGCGATTATACCTCCGGTCATTTAATGTAAGGTAATAAGTAAAACCAATTTCACACATATGTTAGTTTGTGAGAGACTTCAGAATAAGATGCTGAAGTTTGGCGTAACACTAACATTCAGTAGCAAGGTATTAACAAAATTATGATATGGTTTTTTATATGACAAGATAGAAAGATGAGAGACACACTTCAACAAGGACGTATATTGGCGCCACCATTGCCCAGTACTTTTTCCGGACTGATGGAAATGTATGAAGCAAATTACATACACATACGCAAGTTATGTGGTGCGAAAGAATCGATGCCAGCCGTTGCAGTTTCGCGAATCTCGATGGGATTGGATTTATATCTTCAAGTTCTAGAGCAGACTAAATATACAACGACCATTGCCTTGACCTACTATTTTGCGGATTCTGAATCTGGCTTTCTGGCCTATCCAGATCTCAAAATAAGAATCTATTTTGATGCTTTGCAAGCTGAGGTGATGAGCCTCTCTTACCGACGGCAAAATCCTAACTTTACAGCCTTCAAGCATGAGATGTACCCATCCTTGATGAAGCGTTGGCGCATGAACCGGTTTCTATACAAGTGGCTTTCCTTCTGCGATCGCCAGGGCCATTCCTTCCAAGCCAATGAAAAATCTCGGCAAAATCATCTACTTACTGAAAATGTGGAAATTCCATTGCAGGGGTCTGCTGCATCCAGTACCATTGTTTAGTGATCTAGTTATCTATATTTCATAAGCGCTTGATATTTAATAATAAAAATAATTCCTAGAATTTGGCTCAGTCGACATTATCAATACTCAAGTTGGTGTTAATATAACCAGCATAAACATGGGTTGTGAGTTGTACGACCAAATTTTACCATTCAAGGTAGAAGGTGAAAGAGTATGAAACTATCGACAAAAGCTCGACATGCAATTACTGCAATGATGGATTTGTCAATCAATGACAAGTATCGACCTGTCACGTTGGCAGACATCTCCCAGTGCCAGGGTATATCGCTGTCTTACCTAGAACAATTGTTCGCCAAGCTGCGTAAAGGTGGTTTGGTAGTGGGTGTGCGAGGCCCAGGTGGTGGCTATCGTTTAGCGCGCTCACCTCATGCAATATCTGTGGCACAAGTGATTAGCGCAATAGATGAAACAGTTCAACCCCCGCAAGAACACTCAGAGTTGTCTATGCAGTACGATGATCGTTGTCTTACCCATCAGATTTGGGACGAATTAAGTGATAAGATTTATGACTACCTCAATAGTGTAACGCTAGGTGAATTCACAGATCGGCCAGAATATCATGCACTTAGACAACAATCTTCAGGTAACAATCGCAGTCATATGTTCCCCAAGAGGACCGCTGCTTAACAAAATTGAGCAGCAATCAATAATAAAAAAAGTCTGTTTCAAAACAGGCTTTTTTTTGGCGATATTCAGGTGGATAGTGGATTATAATTCCCATGCAACATGCTCTAAATATTTTAGAATTGTAAAATAACAATAAGGAGGAGGTGTATGAAGCAACAAGTCACAGTTGACGGTACTACTTTAGACATCAATATCGAACAAAGAGGGAATTCTGGACCCGCGATTCTGATGGTACACGGCATCCCTACCAATGCGCGTTTATGGCGTCATGTTCAGGGTTACCTTGAAGACCGCTATCAAACTTTTGCCATGGACATGATTGGCTATGGTCAATCGGATATGCCTCTAGATGATGTTAAGCATACGCTTACCAATCAAGCTGAAGCCATAAAAGGTGTGATTGAGGGCTTGGGTCTAAAGGGTAAAGTTGTATTAGTTGGGCATGATCATGGCGGCGGCGCGTGTCAAATATTTGCTTCCAAATACTGTGAATATATCAGCCGTTTAGTGTTAATCAATGCGGTTGCTTTTGATTATTGGCCGGTTTTAGAAGTAGAAGCATTTAATGCTTTGGTGGGTGCTTCAGATGAGACGTTACAAGTGGCAATGGGCCAAGCTGCAGCATCGTTTCCTGGTTTATTGCGTACCGGTAGTTACGATAAAATTGCGTTTACCGATCAAAACGTGAAGCAAAACTATCTTGGATTTTGGGCACGAGGACCGGGTTTGCATGGTTTCAAATCACTCGTCAAAGTTTGCAGTGAACCTTCAAATGAAGAAACTCTTAGCGTAGATCACAGTAAGATAACGTGTCCAACCATGGTCTGTTGGGCGTTGCACGATGCTTGGATGCCAGTGGAATCAGGTCGTCGACTTAAGGCTGCTATTAAAGGCCCCACTCGACTAGAAGTTATTGAAAGAGCAGGGCATTATGTTCCCGAAGATCGACCCGATGTCGTTGCAGACTATATAGACGACTTCATTACTGAATGGGAAGGTGTAAATATCTAGAAGCTACCTTATAAATGATCTTGTTTGCATCAACTTTGTTGTCAGTTTATTTAAATTGCTGATGTACGAATTTGCGTATTGCGCTTTTAAAAAGCATCAGGCCTTGTTGGTACATAAAATTCTCTATTTATGAAATTGGTTTCACAGTAAGTCTTTTACCGCTTCGCGCTCTTCAAGCAATTCTGCTTCGCTTGCTTTGGCCATTTTTACACTGAAGTCGTCCATACTTAAACCTTGGATGACTTCATAGGTTCCATTTTTACATCTGACGGGAAAGGAATACATAAGCCCTTTAGCAATTCCGTAATCACCCGTAGAGACAATTCCCATACTGATCCAAGCATCATTGGCTGTGCCAAGCGCCCAATCGCGCATGTGATCGATAGCTGCAGAGGCTGCGGAAGCTGCCGAAGATGCGCCTCGAGCATTAATAATCTCTGCTCCACGTTTTTGTACTTTTGGGATAAATTCATTGCGATACCATGACTCATTAACCAAAGAATTCGCGCTTTTGCCATCTACCATACAATGGCTAATATCCGGGTATTGTGTGAGCGAATGATTACCCCACAACGCCATGTGTTCAATCTTAGTCACGGGGATGCGCGTTTTGGTAGAAAGTTGGCTGATGGCGCGGTTGTGGTCTAAGCGCATCATTGAAGTAAATTGAGTCGGTGAGATATCGGGTGCATTGCTCATGGCAATCAGTGCGTTCGTGTTGGCAGGGTTACCTACCACAAGTACTTTTACATCTCTTGATGCATGGTCATTTATAGCGCGCCCTTGTGGGCCAAATATTTTTCCATTGGCGCTGAGTAAATCACTACGTTCCATTCCTTTGGTGCGGGGTCTAGATCCAATAAGTAGAGCATAGTCCACGTCTTTGAAGCCAATATTAATATCTGCTGTGCTAATAATATCTTTGAGTAGAGGGAACGCACAATCACGCAATTCCATTTCCACACCACGCAAGGCATCCAGTGCGGGTTCTATTTCAATCAATTGTAAAATTATGGGTTGATCGGTGCCTAACATGCCTCCCGCGGCAATGCGGAATGCTGCTGCATATCCGATATTTCCTGCAGCGCCTGTAATAGTCACTCGTACAGCTGGTTTCATGTGGTATTCCTTATGTTTCCGATGTTAATGGTTCTTAATGATTAGTCAGGGCGATGTTGTTTTTCTAAATATTCATGTGATTGCATTTCAGTCAAGCGGCTGGCCGTACGTATAAACTCATCATTAAGTCGTGTGCTACGATATAATTCTTTTGGCGTTGCTTCAGCAGAAAGGATCAACTTTACATTACGATCATAAAACTCGTCTACTAGATTTATAAATCTTCTTGCCTGATCGTCTTTGCCCTCAAATATTGGCACATGTGAAATGAGTACCGTATTGAATAGTTTGGCTAGACTTATATAGTCTGATGCGCTACGTGGGCCATCGCATATTTCTTTAAAATCGAACCAGGCGATGCCTTCCGTATGCCGTATGGTTTGTATGTTTCGATCATTGATTTTAATTTTTTCCCAAGAAGCTTCATTTCTTTCCGTAGCAAGATTGAGAAAGTTACGTTCTAACCAATCCTGTGATGATTCATCGATAGGGAAATTGTAGACGTCATTGGTTTGCAAGAATTCAAATCGATGATCAATCTCGCCATCTAACTCAATCACTTTGGTGTGTTTTTGCAATAGTTTAATAGCGGGTAAGAATCGATCACGTTGCAAGCCATTTTTATAGAGCAAGTTTGGCTCTACGTTTGAGGTGGTGATGAGTACTACGTTGTTTTCAAAAAGACCATTTAGCAAACCTGAGATGATCATTGCATCGCCAATGTCATTGATAAAAAATTCATCAAAACATAAAACCTTGGCTTTATTCGCAAATTCTTTGGCTACTAACTTAAGCGGATCAGGTTTGTTACGGTAATTCTTTAACATCTTATGGGCTTCGTCCATGAAGCGGTGAAAATGTAGGCGTAACTTTTCTTGAGTATGTAAGTTGGAGAAAAACAAATCCATCAATAGCGTTTTGCCTCGACCTACGCCGCCCCATATATATAAACCTTTAATATTGCTTGCGCTTGAATTGCGAGACAGAATAGCGGCGACGCGATCGATGATGGTTGAGTTATCCGGGTTGCTGGTATCCAGCTCGTCATAGAGAGCTTGCAGTGCCTGTACAACTTTGTTCTGATTCGAATCCTTGACTAAATCCTGGTTATTCAGTAGTTCTTGATAGGCCGCTGTAATCATTATTTTATTTTTATTATTACTATTCTAGGTGGCTGTAGCAGTACGTCGACGCAGGTTTAAACAAAGGGCACTTCTAGAACGTCAACTAACATGTTTGAACAGTATAGAGTTGAAAACTTAGAAGATGTAGTTAACTAAGTAAGGAAAAGCAGCAATACGGCTGAATTGTATGTTTTTTATTCGCTTCAATCTGGATCCTATTTACAAGAGCTAAAAATCGATACAGATCAATACAGTTAGATACCTTAGTTGCTATTAATTGTCATAAATGTGCCAAATATTGTCTAAATTTTACCAAATTGTCCAAACATAAAACGGTGGTCAATTAATTAAGTGGTTGAAAAACATATGTTTTGTAATATTGGCATTAATTATGCTTATATTTGAGTGAGCCTCTCAACATGAAACAAATATCCTCTATTTGGCATGTTGTTATTCTCGACTCCTCCTGGATTCGGGCGCCTTTATAGGCGCCCATTTTTTTGCATAGACCTTACTGATATCAATCTACGTTAGTCGATATATAATAAATAGATTCAGCAATGCTTCAACTCTTGCCTTGATTAGCGAATAATCGGTGTGATGTCACTTGGACCTCTTATGGTGGATCTATGTGCAGATTGCTTATCTGTACAAGAACGGATGCTTTTAGTCTCTCCTCAAGTAGGAGGCGTGATCCTATTTAGTCGTAATTTCACCAGTGTGGAAAAACTTGCGGCCTTGATCAGCGAAATCCATGAGTTGCGACATCCCAGGCTATTGATCGCCATTGATCAAGAGGGCGGTCGCGTGCAACGTTTACGCGAAGGCTTTACGCAATTGCCCGCGATTAAATTACTCGGCGATATGTATGATGAGAATCCAACACGGGCCTGTGAATTAACCGAAATTACCGGATGGCTCATGGCAGCTGAGTTGCGCTCTATTGGTATCGATTTTAGTTTCGCGCCCATCCTTGATTTAAACTATGGCGTCAGCCAAGTAATTGGTGATCGTGCATTTCATAAGGAACCTGGAATAGTATCCACATTAGCGTTACGTTACATGCATGGGATGCGTAAAGCGGGCATGCAGGCTGTCGGCAAACATTTTCCAGGACACGGTGCGGTCATTGCAGACTCACACATAGACCTACCCACTGACTCTCGTGAATACCAAGATATTTTCATGCAAGATATCGTGCCGTTTCAACGCATGAGCAATAATGGTTTGGCAGGGATTATGAGTGCGCATGTTGTCTATGAAAAAGTAGATAATCAAGTGGCGACATACTCTAAGAAGTGGCTAGCAACAGTGTTGCGGCAACAATTGGGATTTAAAGGCGTGATATTTAGCGATGATCTTAGTATGAAGGCGGCAGATTGTAGTACAGAATATTTGGCACGCACGCATAAGGCATTGCAAGCTGGTTGCGATATGGTTCTTATCTGTAATGCAAGTGAACAAGCTTGCCAGGTTGCAGAGAAACTAGAAAACTATAACAATCCCACATCACAAATTAGACTTGCACGCATGCATGGAGGCAAAAATCCACTTTCTTATCTAGATTTGCGCAATTCAGAAAAATGGCGGCATGCCGTTTCACAAGTAGAGTCATATCAGGATTCACCGTATGGTGAGTTAACTATTTAACACTTAACAATTTCAAAAAAAATACACAAATGGAAAAATTTGATTTATCAATAACATTGAGCAACTTAAATTTGCCGGAATTTATAGGTTCGTGGGTTATGCAGGTATTTATCATCGTGCTAGCCGTTCTACTATTTAATTTCGGTTTTCAAATATTTTTGCGCAAACTCGCAAGCCGAGCTGAAAAGACAGCTAACCCATGGGACGATGCTTTTATTGCTGCAGTGCAGCAACCGTTACGAATTCTGATTTGGGTGGTCGGGATTTTGTTTGCTGCCGAAATCGTTACCGGTAGGACTGAGGCAGAAATATTTACGGCGATTGACCCACTAAGGCATGTTGCTATCGTTACAACACTGGCTTGGTTTCTAATTCGGTTTGTCAAAGAGTTTGAAAAGGCCTTTATCAAAAGACGCTATCAAAAAGGCCAGCCTGTAGATGTAACCACCGCGAATGCCATCGTTAAGCTAGTAAGAGCCGCCATTTTTATTACCGCTGCATTAGTGATGATGCAAACCTTAGGTTTTAGTATTTCAGGCGTGTTGGCTTTTGGCGGAATAGGGGGCATTGCAATTGGTTTTGCAGCTAAAGATCTACTATCTAACTTTTTTGGCGGTTTAATGATTTATTTAGATCGCCCGTTTAATGTTGGGGATTGGATTCGTTCACCCGACAAAGAGATTGAAGGTACAGTTGAATATATTGGTTGGCGCCAAACAAGAATAAGAACCTTTAGTAAACGCCCCATCTATGTTCCGAATTCTATTTTTATGACCATAGTTGTAGAAAACCCTTCGCGAATGTCTCATCGAAGAATTTACGAAACCATTGGCATCCGTTATAACGACATCCATGTAATGGATGCCATTGTCGCAGATGTTAAGAAAATGTTAGAAGAGCATGATGATATCGATAAAAGCCAAACGATGATTGTCAACTTTAATGAGTTTAAAGACTCATCGGTAGACTTTTTTGTTTACACGTTCACCAAAACAACCAACTGGATTCAATATCACGAAGTCAAACAAGATGTTCTATTGAAAATAAGCGAAGTTATTGAAAGTCATAATGCTAGCATCGCCTTCCCAACGCGCCAGTTGCATATAGATACTGCGACTGCAGATGCAATGTCTAGCACGTAAGACTAATTATTAGCATCATGGAAGACTCATTACTCAAAGACGTCATCAAGACACGCGAACAAGCGGACCTTTTGATTTCCGTAAAAGACATTAATAAGGCGATCGATAAAGTCGCTGAAAGACTTCAAGCAACAATGGGTGAAGAAGT
>JAPUHH010000023.1 GCA_027297825.1 Gammaproteobacteria bacterium | reverse complement strand
CCCGTAAACTCATCCCAGCCCAAACTACCCTTGATAATCAAAATCGCATCTTTTATTAAGAGATGATCAAACTTGGCGTAATCCTTAGCAAATACGGCAACATCCATACGCCCTGTATTATCATCAAGCGTTAAAAATGCGATACGTCCTTTGGGACTATTGCGTAACCTAATTTGATCTAACAACCCTGCGACCAATACCGTTTTTTCATCCGCACGTGCTTGCCAAGATTCCTTACCGCTATAGCCCGCATTTAGGAATTGGCTGATATTTTTGCCTGCGATCTTTTTTAATTCTTTTTGATAACGTGTGATAGGGTGGCCGGTTAAATAGAGGCCGAGCGTTTCACGCTCACCAAGCAGCTTAGTTTCATCATCCCATTCCGGAATAGCCTGTACCTTACTTGCTTTCATACCTACTTCAGCATGACCAAACATATCGTTTTGCCCAGTATCATTATCCCGCTGACGCTGTTCTGCATGGCGTAACGATTTATCAAGATGTTGAAATAAGCTGGCACGCGTAAATCCAAAACAATCCATGGCACCGGCGCGTAACAGCGCTTCTATACAACGGCGGTTCACTTTTTGCGACCCCAGGCGCATACAGAAATCATCCAAATCTTTATATGCACCATTTTGATTGCGCTCTTCAGCAATCTGTAGAACCGCAGCTTCACCTACACCTTTGATTGCGCCCAATCCATACAGAATAATTTTATCCTCAGGGACCGTAAAATTGTAAGTTGAACTATTAATATCTGGGGATAACACTTTAAGATCCATACCTCGACATTCATCAATAAGGTTTACCACCTTATCTGTGTTATCAAGATCAGATGACATCACCGAAGACATAAATTCGGCAGGAAAGTGGGTCTTCAACCATGCGGTTTGATACGCCAGCAATGCATACGCAACTGAGTGTGATTTATTAAACCCATAGCCGGCAAACTTTTCCATTAAATCAAAAATATGATTGGCAAGTTTTTGTTCAACTCCACGCTTTACTGAGCCCGACACAAATATTTCGCGCTGTTGGGCCATTTCTTCAACTTTTTTCTTGCCCATCGCACGACGTAGCAGATCAGCACCGCCAAGTGTGTAGCCTGCCAACACTTGCGCAATTTGCATAACCTGTTCTTGATACAAAATTACGCCATAGGTTTGCTTTAAGATCGGCTCTAAATCTGGGTGAAAATAATCCACGCGCGCACCGTGCTTACGCAAAATAAAATCTTCCACCATGCCAGATTGCAAAGGGCCGGGCCGATACAAAGCCACTAATGCGACTATTTCATCAAACTTATCAGGCTGCAGTCTTTTAATGATGTCTTTAATGCCGCTGGATTCAAGCTGAAACACTGCGGTAGTTTGCTGGCGCTTTAGCGTTTCGTAGGTTGCAGGATCCTCTAATGGTATTTCGTCGATATCGATAAGTGGCTCTTGCTTCTGTTGAAGTTTTTTATTCGCCACACGAACCGTGTTATCGATAATAGTGAGCGTCCGCAAGCCCAAGAAATCAAACTTGACCAGGCCCATCGCTTCAACATCATCTTTGTCTAACTGCGTAACTACGTTAGTGCCGCCGGCCTCACAATATAATGGGGTAAAATCGGTAAGTTCGGTGGGAGCAATCACCACACCCCCCGCATGTTTACCTGCATTACGTGCAAGGCCCTCAAGACTGATAGCCATATCGATGATTGCGCGCACATCTTCTTCGCCGTTGTATTGCTCTTGCAATAATGGCTCACGCTCTAGTGCTTTATTTAAAGTCATGCCCACTTCAAATGGGATTAATTTCGCAATGCGATCTACAAATCCATATGGATGCTCCAGCACTCTACCAACATCACGCACTACTGCCCGTGCCGCCATTGTTCCATAGGTGATAATTTGGCTTACATGCGTACGCCCATAACGCTGTGCAACATATTCGATCACTCGATCACGGTTATCCATGCAAAAATCAATGTCAAAGTCAGGCATGGACACGCGTTCTGGATTTAAAAATCGCTCAAACAATAAGTCGTAGTGCAAAGGATCGATACCGGTAATACCAAGAGCATAAGCGACTAAAGACCCTGCCCCAGATCCCCGTCCCGGCCCCACAGGTATGGCATTTTCTTTTGCCCAACGCGTGAAATCTGCAACGATAAGAAAATATCCTGCATAACCCATCGAGTTAATTACTTTTAACTCCCTAGCTAGTCGATTTGCATAACGCTCAAGCATAGGCTGATCATCAACACCTATTTTTTCAAGACGTTTAGTGAGCCCTTGTTCGGATTGCACCCGCATATATTCATCCGGAGCGGTCGAATCAGGAATTGGAAACTCAGGTAAGACGTTATGACCTAGCGTTAAAGTAACATTGCAACGTTTTGCTATTTCTACTGTGTTTGTGATGGCTTCAGGCAAGTCTTTAAACAGCTCAAGCATCTCCTCGCTACTGCGCAAATATTGCTGATCTGAATAGGTATGCGGTCGGCGCGGATCATTAAGAACTCTGCTAGTCTGGATACAGACTCGGGCCTCATGCGCATCAAACTCATCTTGCTGTAGAAAGTGAACGTCATTACTCGCCACCACAGGCAAGGAATATCTTACGGCTAATTGCAGTGACTTCTGTATATATAACTCTTCTTCTTCACGGCCGGTACGTTGTAGCTCTATATAATAGTTATCCGCAAAGTTTGCACCCCAGAACTCTAAATATTCCTCTGCTAATTTATTATTTCCAGAGATTATCGCTCTCCCTACATCACCCTCTTTGCCGCCCGACAAAACAATCAGACCTTCTCCACCTGCCTCAACAAGCCAACTTCGCTCCAGCGTGGGCCCGCTACCTCTTTGCCCTTCTAAATAGCTTCTAGTCACTAACTTGATGAGAGTGTTATAGCCGTTTTCGTTTTTACACAAAAAGACGACTCGAGAATTAGGCTCTTTAGGAGATAAACCTGCTACTTGAGCATCCAGACCAATGATGGGTTTGATGCCATTTTTCACCGCGGCCTGATAAAACTTCACCAAAGCAAATAAATTATTCACATCCGTTAATGCAACTGCGGACATTCCCAACTCACTTACCAACGGCATTAGCTTAGGCACACGAACCACACTGTCTACGAGCGAATACTCAGTGTGTAAATGTAAATGTACAAATTGCGTCATCGTTAAACTGGTATATATACTTTGTTTAATAGCTTTTATGCAAAATCATTGCTTCTCTGACAGGTTTATAACTCTTACGATGCAAAATACACGGACCAAATTTTTTCAAGGCTGCAATATGCTGAGCAGTAGGATAACCTTTATGCTGGTTAAATCCATATTGTGGCAAATTCTTGTGGTGATCTTCCATCTCAGTGTCACGTGTGACTTTCGCAAGTATTGATGCAGCACTAATTACAGGAACTTTCTGGTCGCCTTTTACAATGGCTGTACATCTTGACAACAATTTTGGACAGTACAAACCGTCTACAAAAACTTGCTCAACTTCAAAGTTCATCACACCATAAGCGCGCTGCATCGCTAATAGCGTGGCATGGTGAATATTGATTTCATCAATTTCAACAGCCGTTGCGTAGCCCACCCCCCAAGCTATTGACTTTGCCTTAATCTCAGCAAAAAGTTGAGCGCGTTTTTTTGGCGTAAGCTTTTTAGAATCTGCTAACCCTTCGATCGGTTTATTTGGATCTAAAATAACGACAGCAGCCACCACTGGGCCGGCTAGAGGCCCACGACCTGCTTCATCAATGCCTGCAACTTGCTCAGGCGGATGTAGTTTTTCCTGCATGAATAACGACTGACTAATATATGACCGATAAGTCTTGCTGAAGACTAGGTGTTAGAACCCAAACTTCGTATACTGCGCGCTTGATTTAGAGGATACCGGAATTAAAGTGTCAGAGATACGAACTGCAGTAATAGGTGTTGGATATTTAGGCAAATTCCATGCGCAAAAATATTCTCAACTAAAAAACAGCAAGTTACTCGCTGTTGTTGATAAAAACTTTGAGATTGCGAAGGAGGTAGCCACTAGCACAGGCTGCACCGCAATCACAGACTATCGTGAATTACTCGGGCAAGTGGATGCGGTGAGCATCGCGGTTCCAACGGATTTGCATTTCGATGTTGCAAAAGAGTTTCTTACACATCAATCCCATGTTTTAGTTGAGAAACCCATCACTACCACACTTGAGCAAGCAGACAAGCTTATTGCGCTAGCCAAACAAAATGACCGAATTATACAGGTGGGCCATTTAGAACGATTCAACCCTGCCATGGTGGCGTTAGAACAACAACTCACTGAGCCTAAATTCATTGAGTCACATCGATTAGCGCCTTATAACCCGCGCGGAACTGAGGTTAATGTTGTACTTGATTTAATGATTCATGATATTGACATCATTCTTGATATTGTCGATTCCGAAGTTGAAAAAATCGATGCTAGTGGAACCGCTGTACTATCACAAGATATCGATATTGCAAATGCTCGCATTGTTTTTAAAAATGGATGTGTTGCAAATGTCACCGCAAGTCGTGCCAGCAATAAAACTGATCGTAAAATGAGAATATTCCAAAATGATGCCTACCTTTCGGTAGATTTTCAAAATCGTGAACTTGCCATCTACCGAAAAGGAAATACTGAAATGCACCCAGGCATTCCGAATATAGATATACAAACCTATCTTTACGAAAAATCTGATGCCTTGCTAACAGAAATCGATCACTTTATTACAAGTATAAAAGATGGATCTTCGCCTAAAGTTACTGGGCATGATGGTAGACGCGCATTACAAACCGCTATTCAAATAAGCGAGCTATTAGCTTAAATACTTTCACGCAACTCTGGTTATAAATTTATGATCCCAATGCTTGATCTAAAATTGCAGCACAAAATGCTGCATGAAGAAATTGAAAACGCAATTTCGACGGTATTGCATGACGCTCAATTCATCATGGGCCCTAATGTAAAGCAATTTGAATCTGAAGCAGCGAAATACCTTGGCGTTAAACATGCAATTTCTTGTAACTCCGGCACAGATGCATTGCATTTAGCATTGCGTGCATGCGGCATTAAAGAAGGCGATGAAGTTATCACCACTCCCTTTAGCTTTGCTGCTACCGCTGAAGCAATTTGTTATGTTGGCGCCACTCCAGTTTTTGTTGACATTGACCCCATCACTTACAACATCACTGCAGAAATAATTCAAAACGCTATTACGAATAAAACACGCGCCATTCTACCTGTGCATATATTTGGCCAAGTGGCCGAAATGAATTCCATCTGCAACTTGGCACAGCAGAACAACCTATTAATCATTGAAGATTGCGCTCAATCTTTTGGAGCCAGCATCAACCAGCAGCAAACCGGTTCTTTTGGTGATGCGGGTTGTTTTAGTTTTTTCCCAAGTAAAAATTTAGGCTGTTATGGCGACGGTGGATTATTCACAACCAATTCGGATGAATTAGCAGAACAATTCACGCTACTTAAAAATCACGGCAGTAAGATTCGCAATCTACATGAGATCGTTGGTTGGAATAGCCGCCTTGATGAATTACAAGCTGCAATATTACGAATCAAGTTAAAACATATAAATACTTTCAACCAACAACGTATTGCAGTAGCAAATCGCTATACTGAAATGCTAGATCCACTGCCCCTACAAACTCCAAAGCGAATTACAGATCAGTCACACGTTTTTCATCAATACACCTTGCTTAGTAAAGTCCGTGATGCTGTGGATAAACAGTTAAGTCATCAAAATATTGGCCATGCGATCTATTATCCGATGCCATTATCTAAACAAAAAGCCTTTTCAGGGATATCTCGCGCAACCGATCTTACTAACACTAACCTAATTTGCAATCAGTGCATTTCTTTACCGATGTATCCGGAGATGACAGAACTTCAAATTGAAACAGTTGTGAATATTATCAAACAGGCCCATGTCGACTAAACAATCCAACTCATCTCGCCTAATGATTGTTGTCGGCGAGGCATCTGGAGATCTGCATGGCGCGAATCTAATCCACGAACTTAAAAAAACTCACCCTGAGATCAATTGTTACGGTATAGGGGGAGAAAAAATGCGCCTGGCTGGCGTCGATATCCTTACCGATGCTTCTGAGCTTTCTGTTGTAGGCCTAGTTGAAGTGATAAAACACTACCCTCGCTTAAATAATATTTTAAAAAGGATGAAGCAGGAGTTAAAGGGCAATCCACCTGACCTGCTAGTCCTAATTGACTCACCCGACTTTAATCTTCGCTTAGCGAAAACTGCAAAAAAAAACGGCGTCAAAGTTTTGTACTATATCAGCCCACAAATATGGGCATGGCGATCTTCTCGAATCAAAACTATAAAAAAATATATAGATATGATGGCAGTAGTATTTCCATTTGAAGTGAAGTTTTATAAAAACGCTGGCGTGTCGGCAGAATACGTCGGCCACCCTTTAGTCGATGATGCCATCGTTACTGTTGAGAAAGATGAGTTTTTTGCTGCAGAAAAGCTAGATAAAAACAAAAAACTTATCGGCTTATTCCCTGGCAGTCGAGCCAGCGAAATAGAATATAATTATCCGGTGTTAATTGAGGCCGCAGCACTGCTATTACAACAAAGAAATGATATTCAATTTATAACGCCCATAGCCTCTACGCTATCAAAAAGCTTTATACAAAATTTTATCGGCCAATCAGATGCAAAAATACCCACTACTACCACCAATATATATAATGTT
>JAPUHH010000229.1 GCA_027297825.1 Gammaproteobacteria bacterium | reverse complement strand
TTCTGCTACTAATTCACTTGCGGGGACGTGTTTTTTACGCGCTGCCCACCATTTTCCAATTGTGCCAACAATCCCATCTCGCATGACAAGTACAACAAAAATAAATAGCCCGCCCATGATCAATTGCCACGTCCATTGTAGTTTGCCGCTGAGGAAAAACTCGGCGCCTTTTACCAAGAAAGCGCCTATAAATGGCCCGATGATGGTGCCGCGCCCTCCAACTGCTGTCCAAATAACTCCTTCAATTGAGAATATTGGTCCTGCATCAAGGAAAGAAATAATGCCATTCCACGCAGCGTACATTGCTCCTGCACTTGCAGCCATAAAACCGGAAACACAAAATATAAAAATACGATAGTTTGCGACGTTATAGCCCATAAATTCAGCACGTGTATCGTTGTCGCGTATCGATTTTAAAACCGTTCCAACACGAGAATGAGTAAGTATTCTTCCTACAATAAAAAATATCGCGGTAACGACTATGATCAACCAAAGTACATTTATTTGCGCGTGTGACCCGTAATCGGTAATACCATTGAACCCACCGGTATAGGCTTGATATTCAATAATGGCTTCTTGAAGTATCAACGATTCTGCGAGCGTAATTACCGCGCAATACACACCATAGATGTGTCGTTTAAATGTGATGACACCAAAGATAAAGGCCATTAAGGTTGCAAACAATATACCTGCGGCGACGGAAAAAGGTAAGCTTCGTAATGGCTCCATAAAGCCGGGTAGTTGCGTAAGCCCATTCCATTCCATAAAGTCTGGAATGTCTCCCCCATAGCGAGTGGGATTTACTGCCGCGTAATTAATTTTTAAGGATAGTGCAGTAAAATAAGCCCCAATACCAAAATACACGCCTTGTCCTAAACTCAAAATTCCTGCGAATCCCCAAATCAAGTCTATGCTTAAGGCGAAAATCGCAAAACATAAGAATTTTCCCAATAACGAAATAACGTACACTGAACCGTAAAAAGGATAAGTCGCAATTGAGATTGCAATGCCGAGTGCTGCAATAACAGCCCATAGAGGAAACATAGGGGTTTTGTAGACGTGCCGGTCTTGTGCCATGAGTGTCTTCTCCTTAACTTATATACTCATTACGTTCTCTCTTGATACCCAAACAATCCTTTCGGGAATACACGTATGGCAAGCACGATGAAGATGAAAACTAATAGTTTCCCAATTACATTGTTATAGATAAATGACAAAATTGTTTCCGCTTCTCCAATGAGTCCTGAACCTGCCACAACTCCCCAAAGACTACCTACGCCGCCTAGCACGAGCACCATGAAAGAATCTACTGCGTAAGGGAATCCCATTGTGGTGGAAACCGATTTAATAGGAGCCAAGGCCGCTCCTGCAACACCTGCAAGACCAGAGCCAAACGCAAAGACCATCATGTCTACCTTTGCGGTATCAATACCCAAACAACCCGACATCGTACGATTTCGGCGGACTGCCCTAACTTTCAGCCCGAGATCAGTTTTAAACATGATTAAGTAAGTGATCACCATAATTACAATGGCAAGGATAATGAGAAACAATCGATACCACGGGAAAGGCAGTAATCCAATAGTTGGGAAACCACCATGGAGAATTTTTGGTGCACCCACATAATAATGCTGTGCCCCGAATATTAGCTTTATTGCCACTTGCAAAATTATTCCCACACCCCAGGTAGCTAGTATCGTGTCTAAGGGTCGATCATAAATCCATTGAATAATTCCGCGCTCTACTATTAGCCCCAACAATGCGAGTACAATGAATGCAACAGGTATTGCAATAAATGTATTGCCGCCTAACTGCCCTACAACTGCAGCGGTATAGGCCCCCACCATGATGAACTCTCCATGTGCCATATTAATGACGCCCGCGACACCAAAAATTATGGCAAGTCCTACGGCTGCAAGCATTAATATTGCAACAATACTAAATCCGTTAATAAATTGAGTGATAATTGATTCCATATCTAATTCTTATTTATTTCCGTAGTTACATCACTAGATGTAATAATTTTTATCACTTTTATCCATCGCAACAAGCTCATAACCCAGCACACACGTGTGTGGGAGGCTGCTGAAATACAGCCTCCCGAACACAACTCTTCGCTATGCTTAGCTTATTTTTTCTAGTGTGCCAGAACGATCTTTACTATCAGACTTTAAACGTTCAAGTACACCTGGATTGGTGAAGTCGCAATCCTTGTTTGGATACAACAGATCTACCCATGGATCGGGGCGTACCCAGTCATCCCTTTCCCAGATAATGTCGAATTGGCCTTCTTCATTGGCGCGTCCAATCTTCGGCCATAACCAGGTGTGATGATTTTTCTCATCAATTTTGACTAAGCCGCCAGGTGCTTGGTATTCCTGGCCCGGCAAGCCTTCGAAAATCAACGCGTCTGCATCGGTTGACTGTGTCTTTTCTAAGGCTTGAGCAAGCATAAACGTTTGAAAGTAAGCAGCTTCCATCACGGCGTTGGTCACTTCGTTTTTGCCATATTTGGCCTTGAACGCTGTTACAAACTTTTTATTTTCCGGTGTATCCACAGACTGAAAATAGTTGAATGAAGTTAAGTGACCTATTCCATTTTCAGGACCCATTGCTAAAGTTTCTTGTTCCGTTGTAATCGGTGTGGCAATGATGATGTCATCTGCAGTAAGGCCAAATCCAGCGAATTGCTTGTAGAATGCTATAACTGAATCACCTACTAGATCAGAGAACACTACATCAGGTTTCTTAGCCACAATTTTGTTGATATTGGTGGAAAATTCCGTATGTCCTAAAGGTGCATATTCTTCACCAACATCTATACCGCCATGCGCCTTTAGTAGCGCCTTAACCTCTCGGTTAGTTTCCTTTGGATAAATGTAATTGGAGCCAATCATGTAAAACTTTGGACCCACATTTTCAATGAGCCAAGGTACAAAATCGTCTAACTGTTGGTTTGGCACACAACCTGTATAGAAGCAGTTTTTACTGCATTCTTGTGCTTCATATAATGTAGGATAAAGCAGGACATTGTTATATTGCTCAAATACAGGTAGTACTGATTGGCGACTTGCAGAAGTGTAACAGCCCAACACGGCCACTACTTTGTCTTCTAATATTAGTTTTTTCGCTTTATCAGCAAATACTTGTACCATTGACTGGGTATCTTCAATCACTGGCTCTATCATTTTACCCATTACGCCACCAGCTGCATTGATTTCATCAATGGCTAACAACTCCGCGTTATGCAAAGAGCGTTCAATAATGGCGATAGTGCCACTCAGTGAATGGAGTATGCCGACTTTAATCGTATCTCCGGCTGCAGCTTTCGCGAATTTCTTCACAAAGAAATACGGAAAGTCTGTAATCGTAGCAACTGCTGCAGTCCCAGCTACGACAGCAGAATTTTTTATAAATTTGCGTCGATCCATTTGAGGCCTCCTGTTATAGTAAATTAGAACTTATTGTTTTTTATCTGATTATTATTAATTATCGTTTTGGCGTGCACATTCATCAAAGCCAATGCCAAAAAAACCTCTAAAGAAAGTTTCTTTAGAGGCGTTGCTGCCTCGTCTCAACAAAAGCATTTTTGGTTTTGTTAGAAATTATCTATTGCATAAAACATAAACAAGCCTTCTGGAATATCAAGATTCCAGTAGCATATTTGCCTAATCCTCTACAACGAAAGCATTGTTGGTTCCGTTATTGCTGCTCCCAGAACATCATTCTAGAAGTGATATCTATGCATCTATAAGAAAAGACTATTCGCCTAATAAAATAGGATGTCAAGTCAATTATTTCTTCTTATCATTTATTGACATGCTTGGTACGTTGACATGATGCAACTGCACGTATCTGTGCTTGTGTCTGCTCGGTGAAATCACAGCTAGTACTCATACTTAGTGAGAATCGTGACTGAGTATGGTTATTAATTTTTGAATTTTAAAAGTCGAAAACGGATATTAAAAAATCCAGTCATTAACGCCGCTATTATGGTGGTTACATTGCTTTTGTTGCCTCAGCTTGGCTTAACAAAAAATAAAATAAAAGTTGGTGTGTTGCATTCATTGTTAGGACGATGGCGATTAATGAAACCACACTGAAAGATACCATGCTCATGTTGGTGGATTAGCAAAATTATACAGGCGGTGTATTGGGTAAAGAGTTGGCAGCGGTTGTGGTAGATCCTGCACCAGATTGGCCACTGTTCTTGCTGAAAAAATGCGTGAATTAATAGAAGTGCATGAAGTGAAAGTAATTTTTGGTTGTTGGACTTCTGTATCACGTAAAGCAGTACTGCCTGTAGTAGAAGAACTCAATGGTCTATTATTTTATCCAGTTCAGTATGAAGGTGAAGAATCTTCAAAAAAATTGATCTTGCACCTAGAGTGGGCGCTTTACTGGATGTCATGCAACGTGATGTAAGTAAAATTCGAGGGAGCGGCCCATTGCATTTACCAACCTAAAAGCACAAGAAGACTTAGATGAAATTATCAGCTTCATACAAACTGAAGGAATGCTACATGTAAGAAAAACTATTTATTTTATATAGTTACGATCTGAAGTCGGTTGTTTTGGCTTTGTTCTGCAATTTAATTTTATAAGCCATAAAATTTAGGAAAGATATTGAATAAAATATTTCTATAAGCGCCTAAACGTTGCTAGCTAATATATTCCCCTATATTTAGACTTATTAAGCAGAACTGGGCAATATTCAATTGTTATATGTTAGTAGCAATTGATGGTGAATAAGTTTCAATGCTATTTTCAGATTGTCAAAAAAATGTTTGTCTGAATCAGGGTTGTATAAGTGTTTAAATCTTCATGGAAAGTTGGTGTTTTATTTTCTAAAACAGGGGTTACATCCGTTATAGAAAAGACACAGTTTAACGCCACATTACTTGCCATTCGAGAAATTAATGCACAGGGTGGAGTGCATGGTCGGCGTATTGAGCCCATTGTCTACGATCCAAATTCTAATCCTGAAAAATTTCGACAGCTTGCTAAGCGCTTAATTATCAATGATTCTGCAAATATAATTTTTGGGTGTTACATGTCGAGCACGCGAAAGGCTGTCATTCCCATTGTGGAAGATTATAACGGACTATTATGGTATCCCACTCTATATGAAGGGTTTGAGTATTCAAAAAATGTGATTTATACAGGTTCAATTCCAAATCAAAATAGTATGTTCTTAGCACGTTACTTACTTAGTCAATATGGCAATCGCTTTTATTTAGTAGGCTCTAATTATATTTATCCCTATGAATCAAATCGCATTTTTAGAGATATACTAGCCTCAACAGGTGGCAAGGTTGTTGGCGAAAAATATTTGCCATTAGATGCAAGCTATGAATGTATAGATCCAATCTTAGTAGATATTCTAGAAAAGCGTCCGAATGTAATTTTCAGCACGATCGTTGGATCAGCAACCAGTAAGTTCTATAAGAGTTATTGGAGAGCAGGTATGCAACCAAGACAAATGCCGATTGCGAGTCTTACTACAAGTGAGGCAGAAGTCACTGCAATGGGCCATGAAGTAGGTGCAGGGCATATCACAGCAGCGCCTTATTTTGAAACGGTTAATACACCCGCTAATCATCAATTTGTAAAGAGCTATAAAGCCATGTTTGGTGCATCGCAGTGTACTAACGCCTGTGCTGAAGCGGCATATTTTCAAGTTCATCTTTTTGCACATGTATTACGTCGTGTAGGCACGTTAGACACAGACATTGTTCGTACCGCGACACTAGGCACAATTTTTGATGCACCCGAAGGAACTATACAAATCGATCCAGATAATCATCATACGTATTTATGGCCAAAAATTGGGCGAGTAGATGATCAAGGTAAGTTTCAAATTGTTGCGGAAACCGATAGCCCAGTAAAACCCGATCCCTATCTGGTTGATCTTGGGTCTGATAAAAGTCTTAATCGTATGAAATATTATGAAAGCGAGTTTAATTAGTTGTGGCAATTGAAATCTTAAAAGACCTTCGTAAGTTGCGTGTACTCGTAGTGCATCCTAATGATGAACAAGGCAATGATATCTGTCAGCATATCGAACGAATTGGCTGTAAGGTGCGAATGGTTTGGCCATGTCCAAAACACATTAAGTTCAATACGGATGTAGTATTTTTCCAAACTTTGCAAGAGCATCCATTTATAGAAAAACCCTATTGGCTTACCGAAGACAAAAACAGCCCAACTATGATTGCTATTGTAGATTACGAATATCCGACTGTGTTGCAGACTGTATACGAATTGGGAGCCCATGCGATTATTAATACACCTGTTCGGGCATTTGGATTATTAGCTAATTTAGTCATTGCAAGAACTCATTGGCGTAAAGAATTGATATTGGGATCCAGAGTGGAGAAGCTTGAATCCAAGATAAGAAAAATTCATGCGGTCGAACACGCGATTGCAATTTTGGAGCGTGCCAATAATATCAGTCGCGAACAAGCCTACGAATTTATTAGGAGCAGAGCGATGGAACGTCGTTTGACGACAGAAGATGTCGCTCAAGAAATTGTTGCTGCAGACAAAACCTTAGAGGTAAGTGTTAAATAAAATCTTTAATATCAACGTCGTGATATATGAGTAAAATAATCAAAATTTATGGATGCCTTGACCTTTTCTCTGAATTGGTCTACAAAGTATAAAACACATGGCTGCAAAGCTAGTCATTATCCTGCTGAACCAATAACGCTTCTGCATGAAAAATGGGCAAAAAAGCCCTCAAGGATATTTATCCTTGAGGGCTTTTTTTGTGCGTGTGAAAAATAGTTGTGCACAGTTGGTCTAAAACCAAGTTAATATGAAATTAATATTTTTGTTCGTAAAAAATGTCGACTTAACGTAACCGATTCGCAATAAAAAACGACATAAGGTTATGAATAGACTAGGAGAATAGATTATGTATCACGGTGATATATCAAGTAGTAAAGATGCAGTAGGCGTTGCAGTAGTGAATTATAAGATGCCTCGTTTGCATACCAAAGCAGAAGTTCTCGATAATGCACGTAATATTGCGAGCATGCTCGAAGGAATGAAAGTTGGATTGCCAGGAATGGATCTTGTAATTTTTCCAGAATACAGCACGCATGGAATTATGTATGACGAGACAGAGATGTATGAAACCGCATCGACTTGTCCCGGTGAAGAAACCGAAATTTTTGCAGAAGCATGTCGCAATGCAAAAGTTTGGGGTGTGTTTTCTCTTACAGGTGAGCGCCATGAGGACCATCCAAACAAAGCACCCTACAACACTCTTATTTTAATGAATGATAAAGGTGAAATTGTGCAGAAGTATCGCAAGATCATGCCATGGGTGCCGATTGAAGGCTGGTATCCCGGTAATTGCACCTATGTTTCTGACGGCCCAAAAGGATTAAAGGTTAGTTTGATCATCTGTGATGATGGCAACTATCCAGAAATTTGGCGTGATTGTGCCATGAAAGGTGCTGAGCTGATTGTTCGTTGTCAAGGTTACATGTATCCATCCAAGGAGCAGCAAGTCACGCTTGCCAAGGCTATGGCATGGATGAATAACTGCTATGTTGCAGTGGCAAATGCATCTGGCTTTGACGGTGTGTATTCTTACTTTGGATACTCATCCATTATCGGATTCGATGGACGCACACTAGGTGCATGTGCAGAAGAGAGTATGGGTATTCAATATGCGAACCTATCTGTTTCGCTCATTCGCGATGCACGTAAAAATCAGCAGTCTGAAAATCATCTGTTCAAGCTTCTACATCGTGGCTACACTGGTATGATCAATTCTGGTGAGGGTGATCAAGGTGTGGCGGAGTGCCCCTTTGACTTTTACAAGAAGTGGGTTACCGATCCCGATGCTACTCGTGAAATGGTTGAATCATTCACCAGAACCACGGTTGGAACAGAAGAATGCGAAATCGAGGGCATTCCAAACCCGAAAACTCATCGCTAGACTGCAAATCAAATCAAGGCGAAGACACGCTTGTGTCTTCGCCTTACATTTGTGTAGATTGAGGTGAATACTCAGTCACGAATGTCCTATTGAGTGCATAGAATGAATCTTGAAAGTTATTTAATTACGAAAGAGCCTTATTACTCTGCCACCCATAATGAAGTGCGGTTATTTGAGGCCGCTTACGCAAGTCGCATGCCGATGATGCTTAAAGGTCCAACGGGGTGTGGGAAAACACGATTTGTTGAATACATGGCGTGGAAGCTTAAAAAACCGTTAATTACGGTATCTTGTCATGAAGATATGACAGCGTCGGATCTTGTCGGTCGTTACTTATTAGATGCAGAAGGTACAGTTTGGCACGATGGCCCGCTAACCATGGCTGTACGCAATGGCGCGGTTTGTTACTTGGACGAAATTGTTGAAGCACGGCAAGACACCAGTGTGGTCATTCACTCATTAACTGATGACCGTCGTATGCTCTCTCTTGAAAAGAAAAATGAAGTTTTAAAAGCACATAAGGATTTTCATATAGTAATATCCTATAACCCTGGTTATCAGAGTGTATTAAAAGATTTAAAAGAATCGACCAAGCAACGTTTTGGAGCCATTGATTTTGATTTTCCCACGCCAGAGGATGAAGCAAAAATCATTGCGCACGAATCCGGTATCGATATGAAGACTGCACTAAAACTTGTGACCATTTCTGAACGCTCTAGAAATTTAAAAGGACATGGTTTAGATGAAGGGGCTTCTACACGCATGTTAATTTATGTTGCACAATTGATAACTCAAGGAGTTTCCTTAACGGAGGCCTGTCAAGTGGCCTTGGTTCTACCAATCACAGATGATCACGACATTCGAAATGCGTTGAGTTCGGCGATCGCTGCTTGTACGTGAGGTAAGTTTTGGTTGCGTTCACGATGCGAGGTAAATATGCAACGCTACCTCACCGCAAAGAGCCTGGAGATCCTGATAAAAGAGTTGTTTTTCTAATTAAAGAAGGTAAATCTTT
>JAPUHH010000228.1 GCA_027297825.1 Gammaproteobacteria bacterium | reverse complement strand
AGATAATGAGCTAGTATCGTTAACACCCGCTACAGAAAAACAAATTTTGGGATTTGCTATTTCTAGTAATGTTAACCTCGAACAAGTGATTTCATACGCATTAGAGTGCGAGCATGATGTGTTAGTTTTAGATAGCACAAGAAACCTAGGAGGTAATTGGTCTGAACTTGTTACAACGCCTGATTTTAGTATGATGCGTGATGCAATTCGTATTTTACGCAAGATGAAGAAAGAGGAGATGGTCGAGCTAATATATTTTGGAGGGGTGCGTTCTGGAACTGACACAGCAAAGTTAATTGGTTTAGGTGCGAATGCGGTAGTGTTGGGAGTGTGTGCAGGACTTGCGATGGGGGGAGAAATACAAGGCCATGAGTTAAATTTTAGCTCAAACTATTCTGATCAAGATCGTGTACAAGGATTGGTTAATATCGTTAAAGCTAATTTAGGTGAGGCGACTATGATGGCGCGATGTACTGGCAAGACCAATTTGTATAATGTGGAACCAGAAGATTTGTGTGCGATTACTGGTAGTACCTCTAAGGTAACAGGAATTCCGTTTGCTGGAAAATGTGCTTGAAGATATAGTTTTATTGAATAGTTACTAAATTAGGAGATGTAAACGGCCCGTCTATCCTAAATTTTTGCATAATTTCTGAATTTTTTACTAAATTAGTGTTTGTCGAAAGATCACTGTCTTGATTAGATAGTATTTTATCTAAACAAGTGATGTGTCCTAAGGCATTAATATGGTGTTTATTCAAGTCATAGGTACCATCAATTGTTAATAATGATTGGGTGTAAGCTTTTGATGATGCGTGTAAACAATTTAATTTTTCATTTTCTAAATAAGTAAACCATCTAGGTAGCAATGTTGAGATTGATGTTCCTTTGAAATGAGCATTCAATTTTATGTCTAATTTGTTATTGGTTTTTAAGAATAGTGCATTTATCTCAGCTTTTGTCTCTTCTAAATCCACGGTTAGTTTGTCAAATTCAATATGTGAGAAGTCATTAAGTGCTTTGCCTGTTATATGAATAGAATTAACCTCTAGGTTACTGCCAAAATACTCAATAATTTCTAATGTGCCTTTGCCACTTCTAAGGTCAAATACCGCTTCATGAACAGTCAAAAATTTATCTAACTCTAGCTGTACTTTTCCAGAAAGCCTAACCTCTAAAGGCGTAAAGTAATTAAATTGCGGTAGAATCTCAGTGAGTAATGCGGGCCTAACCTCGTCAAAATTTACTAATAAGTTGATTTTTTCATCGGCAGTTTTATATAAACACTCACCTGAAAAATGCAAATATTCGCCTCTTGCGAAAACTGAAAAATCATAGTTACAGCCAATACCTTCAAGATTAGGCATTAAATTGATATTTGCATTGGATACATGTAAGAGTGAACCTGAAATTTCATCACCTAGTGTAAGATCAGAATTAAGAATTCGGAAGCCAGTAAAATAGGTTTGATTATTTGTTTCAGCGGTGGATGTGGTAGCGATATTGATGAGAATAGTCTCAAGTATTCTTCCAGACGATCCATCGTCACTATTACCAAGGTCAAACTTGAGTGCGCCTCCAACTGTGCGAATTAGGCTAATCTTAGGGTTTTGAAATTCTACTTCGCGTATCTCCAGGGTGTAGCGAGGGAAAGATTTAACTCCAAGCGCAACTACTATTTTGGGAACTGTAGCAAGGACATTTTCTCCATAATCTGTAGCGTGAACAGAGTTTAAATGAAATTCTAATACTTTTTTAATTGGACGCCAGCGCGTTTGTGCATATTCGAAGTCTACATAATAGGCGTGAAAGCGGTTGTCTAACTGGCTTCTAATATAGCTAGATAGGAAAGGCAAAGGTATTGGACGAATTGCAATGACGATGAGAGTCGCGATCAAGATCAATATCACTACAGATATTAATGCAGTTACAGCTCTCTTAATAGTAATGCTCATTCTTTTTACCTAATAGTCTCGAGCGCCACCTCGTACAGATCATAAGAAGACTGAGTGAAAAAGTTCATCCTGTTATGCATAGTTAATTGAAAATAAGTAAGTTCATAAAATAATTAGTCAAGGATTTGTGCGTTCACTTTTTTTGTAAAGATAAACACAATCAGTGTCCTCGTTACCCTCTGAAACGGCCTCGCCATCTGTCTTTAAAATCTTTAAAAAGTATCGCTGGATAGTTTTGCAAGCAGTGAAAGTGAGTGCCTGTTTATGAAGCCATATGTCATCTTTCTGATGAACACTATGCTTTTGGAACATCGTGCACTTAGGATCAGCAGCAACGCCGACATACCAGTCATTAAAATCGCCACCAAACTCTTTCATATAGGCAAGAATTTCATACTTGATTTGTTGTACGCTATAAACCATAAGCAATGTTGTATTTTGTTATTACAATTTTGTAGTGTTTGTTTAATTAGATGGAGCAGGGTACATCGCAACTTGCATATTGTCGGTTCCGGTTTTATTGCGCCATTGTGCAAATAGTGCTTCACCCATGGATTTTTCTTCTGCGGACATGCATTTTACAACAGACTCCAGCTCATTAAGTGCTGTTCCGATGCCGTGTTGTGCTGCAAGGGTTAACCATAAATAAGCTTGTACACGATCTTTTTTTACACCTTGTCCATGTGCATGCATGTAGCCGAGGCGTGATTGTGATGGATAATGACCCTGTTCTGCAGCTTTACGGTATAGTTCTGCAGCACGCTCTGCATTTTTATCGACGCCTTCGCCCTTGGTATATAAAACGGCTAAATTAAACAGTCCGTTTACGTCACCGTTATCTGCAGCAGCAGTTAGCCACTTAATGGCTTTATTGGTATCTTTTTCAGTGCCTTGGCTCATAAAGTACATCGCACCGACATTAGCTTGTGCCATTGGATAGCCTTGTACAGCAGCTTTTTCATACCAAGACAAAGCAGTCGTATCGTCCACATCTACACCATCACCATTGGCATATAAAGAACCAAGCCATGCTTGTGCTTCCGCATTGCCAATTTCCGCTTGCGATTGCCAGAGCTCGTGTGCTTTTTTATACTCGCCTTGATTGTATGCTTGACGAGCTAAATCCATACCATCTACCTCATTATTTTCCATATATTAAATTTTAGTATTTCTATAACAGCAAAAAGAAAATCCTAGACTCATGGGTTGTTGTACAAAGGTGCATTCCAGTAGTAGTCATGTTCTGCTTCTATTTGTTTGGTTACATAACGGTGAAGTAAGTAGCCAGCTAAATTCGTCTCACGTGGGATCATTTCCTCTTTCAGCTCTGGTGCACCTGGAGCGGTTAATTTGTCGGCTTGTTCTTGAATAGAACTCGCTCGTATTTGTATGGTTTGAATATAATTTTGCCATGTGAAAGGTAATTTCGAATTATCAATATCATTTTTGTTCTTGTTATTACTGAAAATACATGTTCGTAATACACTTTCTCCCATACTGGTTGGTTGAAGTATTACACTAACAACATGAGAAGAAGTTAAAATAAGAAGTAGATTAGGAAATAACCAACATAGCTGTGCATTATTAGTCATATCTTTTTCATCGCTGTCAACCTGCGGCAAGATTAAATCAGGCGTTAAAAAGTAATTTTCAGAATCATTTCTATAGTTGGATGTAGTAGTTTCTATATTCTCTACGTCATAAAATGCACGGCCTGCTAATTTCCAATTTGATGTGCACTGAAACCATTCGCTAGCTAGTAAGGAAAGAGTGTTGCTCAAATATGTGTCTATCTTTGTAGGTAAATCTCCAAGTGTTTTAGCTAAGCTGTTGCTACTCGCATCAAGATTGACAAAAACAAACGGCCCCCATGTGTCTACTTTTATCGGTAATAATCTTTCAGGTATAAGGCCCAAGTATTGATGCATGGTCGGCGTGTTTTCACCGATCTCTTCTACGCGGAGTACGTTTCGATCAAGACTGTAGCCACAGGAAGTAAATGAGCACTTTGTTTTTTTGCCGGTTTGGCATTGCAAAGGAACAGCTCGACAACCACCATGTTGCGCCTTATTGAAGCGACCCGTCAAACTACCATCTTTATTTCTTTGTACATGTATTCCATGATGACCTACCGTAAATGGTAAAAGGTCACCAGGATTTTGAAGCTGGTGTGTAGTGCCAATTGCAACCCAACTACGCGTCCAAAGTTTTTCATCTTCTAAATCACTGAACACCTTAGATTGGTAAGTGAAGGGGGGGAGAATGGTCGCTTGTCCAAACGGTTGATTGGCTGATTTGTACAAATCTGCATCGGTAAGATCAACACCTTCGTCAAAGTAGCCAAGATCTGGGTGATACACCATAACGCGTCATCCAATTAATTTAGAATGTGACTAATCGTGCGCCATCAACATGAGGAGATGTCGATGACACTCGAAGGCCTATACTTTTAGAACTATGGGACATACCTAAGTAAGCCACAAGTTTTTAAAAGTGTTTCCTTACTTACGTGCTTTATTCATTGCTGGATCGTAATCAGCACGTCCACGATGGATATAAGCATCTTTAGGTGCATCAGGTAATGGTCCATCTTGCATGAATCGGTTCAGAACATTGCCTACAAGTGTAGAAATGTTGTTCTTACCATTGTTCCATGGAAGCGATCCGCAGAATGCGATAGAACTAAATGCAAAACAGCCACCGCCATTTGGTGTTTCATGGAAAGCTATGTCAGATCGCACACGTGGATGTTGTGTACCGTCAATCCCTTGTTGGCTAAAGCCGTAGTCTTCCATTACTAATAGATACGCTTCGGTATGACGACCTGCTGAAGTTGCACCCACTAATGTATGCGGTGGCGAACCTAGCATGGTATCCACGATATCGAGCTCGGTACCTGCAGCGCCACCACCGACGAGACCAAAGTTGCCAATTTTCTCATCGTAGTCGATACCATCAAATGCCCAGGAGATTCGTGGATCGTTACTTTCATAGGTACGTGAGTAGTATGATGAAATATCGAAACCTTCAGAGGACATACCTGTTCCTGCGACCGAGTGTAAATACCTGCCGCGGTAACGCCACATACCACCAAGTTCACCAGTGCCTTGGTGATAGTATTCACCAGGATCTGCGCGCCAAGTACGAATACCAGATTCGCAACGACGCATTTCGGTAATAACACCGCGCCCTAAATCTTCATAGGCTGGATGATATGAGTGTATCCAATACCACGCATCTGCACCCATGTACATGAGACGTCCACCTTGTTGTGTGTAGTTATGCAATGCATCCAGTTGAGGACCACTGTTATGCTCTGGGTGAGAACCAGTAATGATAACGTTATAGTTCTCTAGTCGTGCTAGACCATCATAGTTTGTGTCTTCATCCATAATACAATCATATTCATAACCCATTTCTTCTAACCAGTAGATCAAGTGAAGATCTGCTGGATATTGCCATGGGGCTTGCATTAAGAAGTGGTCGTACTTCGGACGAATGCTTAAAATGGGTCGTAAACGCGATGACAGACACAAACCACTTCCGTCTGTGTGTGTATCGTAAATCGATCCACCATACTCTCGGTGTTCACTTAAGAACATGTTTTGATCTTGCATAATTGGCACACGATATACCAATAACTCGGCACCGCCCGCATTATTAGCTAAGTGCTCATTTGCATAAGCCATGTAACTAATGGTGGGAACCATAAAGGCAATTTTGGACTGTTCTTTACCTACTTCAGGCACCACCCAAAATGTTACGTAATCCTCATCACCTTCATCGGTAGTGAGTTTTGCTGCATAAAATTTGCTGCTCGTGCCTTCAGGTACATTCCATTCGAAATCGACATCCCAGCGTGCATCATCAATATCGTCATCATGGAAATGGATCGCACCATATTCCTTTTCGGCATGTTTCCAGTCAAAGTTGTGACCTGAGAAATTATGTCCAGTCATTGCACGAGTAGGGCAGTTAATAATATCTAAGTGATACAGGTAAGGACCATGGTCTGTGCCTCTCCTAGTATTAATGCCATCAGAAAAATCCCAAGTGCCAACCATAGCTTCAGACAATGGGCCGGTAGGGCCACAATGGCGACGTTCTGTTAAGCCAGGTTGTGCACCTAGTTTCATGGTTTCAATTTCTTCTCGGCTTAATGCACTTCTGCAAAGTCTTGGGCTATCAATTTTGCCATTGTAATGACCTGCCATCACCATGCCTGCCGGGCGAGAGGCTTGTGCTTGTGGGCTAGAGTCTGCACCACCTGCATACGCTGCTACTGCAAAAGGTACACCTGCGGTGTGTTCAATTTTGTCACTAATTATTTTGGTTACAGGCGGAATGTCCGGATCAAGTGCATATTGAATTTGTGGCTCATGATACAGTTTCGCTTCACCCGTAACGGCATCAAAAGTAGCGGCAACAAAGTTCCATGCATGATCACGAATCGGAGCTCCCGTGGTGATGCTTGTTCCATTTATGCGTAATTCTAAACAACCTTCTTCGTTAATAAATAATCCATAGCCTTTGCCATTAGACCATTTCGTCATCAATCCTTGCGCACCGTGTCGCCAGTATTTTGGATGTGTCTTTGGCGTTGTTGGCCAAATCCAACATTGCATGGTAAAAGACTCAACTTGAAGATGACTATTATCTTCTACATACCCATACGAACCGCTATAAATAGTTTGTGGTCTACCGTTATATTCACCATTACAGTTCGCATCGATATTCTCTTCTATTAACCCAGGACCACGTGGATTGGTATCCCCATGGATCATTTTTACTATTTGGCAATTATATTTTTTGGGACCATCACAATTCACATGGAACTTGATGGTTTTGCCAGGGTTGACACCAAATTTATCGGCGTAACCCGTTATTCTCATTGCACACATATTTCGTTCTCCTCTTAGAAATTATTATTTACTTAAGTGTGTAAGCCGTTATTTAGGTTACGGTCCAATGATCATCGCGGCGTTTCCAACCTTCGTTAAAGTGCTCAGGGAATCCATCCTC
Source organism: Gammaproteobacteria bacterium (assembly GCA_027297825.1). Lineage (GTDB taxonomy): Bacteria > Pseudomonadota > Gammaproteobacteria > UBA4575 > UBA4575 > JAPUHH01. The sequence continues at coordinate 1,182 of JAPUHH010000228.1, read as the reverse complement.
TTCATCCAATTCATCCAAGCGCATTAAGAAAATATCGTGCTGTGGATCTTGTTCATTATCGTAGACTTTGTCGTTAACGAATGTTGGTGGAACTCCACGAACGCCTGCAAGGCGTCCAATGCGCCATTCCTTGTCGACTTTTGTGCAGATCACTACAAGTTTTCCACCAAAATTGCCTGGCATCGCCGTGCGCATGCGAATTAAAACTTTGTTTAATAATGGGTCATCTTGAAATCCACCTGATACTACGGTGGTATCTCCTGGAGTTTCACACTTCATGATGGTGCATCCAGGTACACCCTTCATAGATTCGATACATTCCTTATGTGTCGCGATAAGCCTGTTACGTTCGGGAGTTCCTTTTTTGGGTATAGATATCATTTTTCTTCCTCCACAATTTTGAATAAGTTGCAGTACTTGTACGGTCTTAGGTGAGATAAGTTTGTTGGCCCTCTGATCATGGGTCGCCCAGTGTTGGAGAAGGGTTCCCGCATTTATTATTACTGACAGATATGCCCAAAAGTCTACTGCCTTATGACCATAAGTGAATCACATATCGACTTATAGGTCAATATGTGCTTGCTTAGGGATCGTTACAAAATAGAATACTGGTGCGTCACCAGCAAAACATGGGGTGATAGTATTGGTCAGAAATTCGGCTTTTCGAGTGGTCTCGCCAAGCCTTCAAATCAATAATGTTATCTAATCAAAAAGATAAGGTGAAAAGCTTTTAAATAGCTTTAGCTAAAACATATAAATCTCGAGAGGGAATATCCAATGCCGATCTTATATCATCGCAAAGTGACTTGGGATGATGGCAAATTTCAGGAAGATGTTCTAAACGTATTGCCAAATAGTTATGCATTAAATGGTGAGGTGTTTATGAGCTAGCTCTTCGGTAAGTTCATCGATAGGGCCATGCGCGACAACGCGTCCAATATCCATGATGATAAACAAGTTAGCTAGTTTTCTGGCAATCTTGATGTGTTGTTCTGTCAAGATCAGGTTCATGCCCATATCTTGGTTTTAATGGTGCTATGTTTTTTGTATTTCTTTAACAATGTTAGGTTGGATACCTTCGGTAGGTTCGTCGAGTAACAAAATTTTAGGGTCGGAGGCTAAGGCTCGTGCTATCGCAAGTTGCTGTTGTTGGCCGCCAGACAGTAGTCCTGCACGTCTATC
>JAPUHH010000227.1 GCA_027297825.1 Gammaproteobacteria bacterium | reverse complement strand
GTAGCTGGCTGTCCGGGCGCTACACGCCGCTCCACATCTACGGACCAAGCGGGGCCAGCCCGGAAATGGGCACCAAGGCCTTTGTCGAGGGCATGAAGAAGGGCTACGCCTGGGATATCGCCGGCCGCAGCGGCGCGCTGCCCGACGCCGGTGGGCAGATCGTGGTGCACCAGTTCGACTACAAGGCCGTCAACGAGGTCGTCTACCAGAAGAATGGTGTGACGATTCGAACATGGCCGGCCATTCACCTTCTGGATGGTCCCGTGAGCTTCAGCCTCGAATGGAATGGGCTCAAGTACGTGTTCGGCGGCGATACGTATCCGAACAAATGGTACATTAAGCACGCTGCCGGTGCGGACATTGCCTCGCACGAGGCCTTCCTTCCGCCCATGGCTCTGGCGAAATATTTCGGCTGGGACTTGAAACTAGCGACGTTTGTTTCGACGAGAATCCACACCGAGCCGCAAGCGTTCGGCAAGGTGATGTCGGCCGTCAAGCCGCGCCTGGCCGTTGGCTACCATTCGGTGCAATCGCCAGAGAACAACGCCGCCATCATGGAAGACGTTCGCAAAACTTACGACGGCCCACTGGTCCTGGCGCGCGACCTGATGGTCATCAACGTCACCAAGGAAAAGATCAACGTGCGCATGGCGATCGTTGATGAGTACGTACTACCGCCCAACGTTACTCAAGCGTACGTTGATGCGCCTCGTTCAGGCCAAAAGAAAGCGTCCGCGTACATCACGGATGGCAAATGGAAAGGCTACACCCCACCGCCGATGCCGAAAAAATAGCAGCAATGCGGGTACATCTGAGATCGGGTCACACCGCCGTTACCAAATGAGTAACCAAGGGTGCAAATTAGTGTGGATTAACAGAGTTCCACAGCAGATGATCTAATGACCGCTATTGGCCGAAAGCGGGTATTCGCGCTTGTAGGAATTACTATGGATCTGCAGTAGGTTTTTTCGTGCACGTTTAGAGTCATGAGCTTATTACTGATAGCTTACGTTAGCTTGGCTCTATTTTTGCGATATGCCGGCTCACAGCTAGCCAAGAACCAAATAGGCCTAAGCCAATACTTGATGCGACCAACCCTAAACTTTGTCGAAAGCTTGGGAACATGAGCTGAAAATCACTGTTATATAATCCGACTAGCTCTTGTATAGGTCGTTTGATGGCGAGTAATGCAAGGAGCACTAAAAGTAGCGCAAGTACTCCGCCTATTAAGCCATACCACATGCCTCCATATAAGAAAGGGCGCCGAATAAATCTGTCTGTGGCGCCTATTAGCTTGGTCACTTCAATTTCTTCACGCCGATTTTCAATATCAAGGCGAATACTATTGCCGACTACTAAAAGTACGGATATGGCTAACATCATACTAATCACGGTGATGGCTCGACGTACAGTATTGGTGATGGCATGTAGGCGCTGCAGCCATTGCATATCGAGCTGGACATAATCTACATTTGAATAGGAGCGAAAATCAGTCGCGAGTTGATTGAGTTTGCTGGTTTGTTTTGCCGCTGTGATCGGTGTAAGGATCAATGTAGGCGGTAAAGGATTGTCATCCAGTCCATCTAACAGCTGCCCAAATTCGTTGCGGTCACGAAATTCTTTTAATGCATCTTCTGCGGGCACATATTCAACCGTTTCGATTTCTGGGTAGTCTGCAAAGCGATTGCGCAATTCTTGAATGGCAGCGTCACTGGAATCTACTTTTAAAAATAAAGTGATTTGGCCAGCGTTGTCCCAATTTTGAGTAACCACTTGTAAGTTGTTAAGTAAAACATATAAACATGCGGGTAATGCCAGAGCGACAGCAATCATTAATAATGTCAGTGTGGTCGCAAAGCGTTGCCGATAAAGCTTGCCTAGACTGAATACTAAACTCCGTAGATGATCACGCCCATACGCGCGTAGACGAGTGACCAAGTTTGGTTTTGCTAAAGGTTGTGGGCGTTTGGCTTTTGCCATGGAGTTTTCGATGTTTACTTATTTAACGACTTCATAATTGTGTAAAACATGAGTATCTTGCGCATCCACACATTGCCCATTGTGTATGCGCACAATGCGTTTATGCATGCGCGAGATTAAATCCAGATCATGACTAGCGACGAGCACGGTCACGCCAACTTGGTTGAATGCAGCAAACAGCTGCATAATTTCTGCCGATAAATCAGGGTCAAGGTTGCCCGTAGGCTCATCGGCTAAAAGGATTGCGGGTTTGTTGACAACGGCGCGCGCAATTCCCACGCGTTGCTGTTCGCCACCGGATAAGGTAATGGGCATCACCTGTTCTTTATGGAGTAATGCGACTTTATCAAGAGCTGCACGCACTCTGCGTCGAATGTCAACTTGCGAATAACCTGCAATTTGTAAAGGCAAGGAGACATTGTCAAAAATATTGCGGTCGTAGAGTAAATGATGGGCTTGAAACACGACGCCCATGTGCCGGCGTAAAGCGGGAATTTTGCGTTTCGGTATGTGGGTGATATTTTTATTATTGATAAATATTTGTCCGCGAGTGGGTCTTTCGATGGCCGCGATAAGTTTAAGCATGGTGCTTTTTCCGGCACCTGATGGTCCGGTAAGAAATGCCATCTCGCCTTGTTCAATCGTTAGATTTAAGCGCGATAGCACATCGCGATTTTCTGGGTAGCGTTTAGTGATATTTTGAAGTTCAATCATTGATCTAAACTTCTCTATCTACACTATTGCTGCATTGATGGCTTCTCGGCCAAGTAGTGCGCTGGCATAATTGTGCGCATCAAACACACGCAGATCTTTAACCGCTTCACCGACGCCAATGTAGCGAATAGGCACTTTAAGTTTATCAGCAATGGCTAAAACGACGCCGCCTTTAGCGGTACCATCGAGCTTGGTGATGCATAAACCCGTGATATTAAGTGCTTGATGAAACTCTATGGCCTGTTTGATCGCATTTTGTCCGGTGCCGGCTTCTAGTACCAATAATGTTTCATGTGGGGCGGCAGCCTCAATTTTTTGCATGACGCGTTTAATTTTTTGTAACTCTTCCATCAAATTTTGCTGAGTATGTAATCGTCCTGCAGTATCTGCGATCAAGACGTTTACATTGCGAGCTTGTGCAGATTGATACGCATCATAGATCACAGCGGCACTGTCCGCACCGCTGCCTTGCGCAATCACAGGCACATTGGTTTTTTCACCCCAGGCTTGCAGTTGTTCCACTGCGGCGGCGCGAAAGGTATCACCTGCTGCCAGCATGACGGATTGGCGATGGTTGACTAAGCGCTGTGCAATCTTTCCAATGGTAGTGGTTTTGCCTGCGCCATTGACCCCTACTACTAACATTGTAAATGGCCTGATGCCGCGCATTAATAATGGCTTGTTACAAGGTGCCAAAATTTCAGCAATACTTTCTTGTAGAGCATCATAGAGAATCTCTATGTTGTCTAATTCCTTGCGACGCACCCGAGAGGCTAGGTCGTCTAAAATTTTAGTGGTTGTTTCGATGCCGACATCGGCCAGCAGCAAACGATCTTCAAGTTCGGTGATAAGTTCTGCATCCAGCTCTTTTTTCCCAAGCGCTGCCGTGGCTAGGCCATCGGTGAGCGCATCACTGGTTTTTGACAGGCCTTGTCGTAATCGAGATAAAACTCCTGTTTCAGACATAGATATTGAACGAACGTTTATAGTATGGTCTAAAGAATAATAATGTCGCGTTGTAAAGCGGCGCTAATCCTACCATCAAGTGTAACGACAGGCACAAATGAAAGTAATAAATATTGTCACGTTATTAGTGTATTTCTTGGTTTCGTCACCAGTTTATAGTAAAGCAGAAAATACACACGAAAAAATCTTTGACAATGGCATGAAAGTTATTGTGAAAGAGGATCATCGTGCTCCAGTAGTGATCTCGCAAATCTGGTATCGAGTAGGTTCTGCCCAAGAGCATAGTGGTATTACCGGCGTATCGCATGTGCTTGAGCATATGATGTTTAAAGGCACCGAGAAATATCCTTCCGGTACTTTTTCTTCTACCGTAGCTGATATTGGCGCACGAGATAACGCATTCACGGGCCATGACTACACAGCTTATTACCAATTAATGGGGAATAGCGCGTTGGAAGTCAGCTTTGATCTTGAGTCAGATCGAATGCTGAATTTAATCTTATCGCCCGATGATTTCATCAGCGAACTTGAAGTTGTGAAAGAGGAACGGAGATTGCGTACCGATGATAATCCAAATGCATTGGTCTATGAGCAGTTATATGCGACGGCATACATTAATAGCCCTTATCATCATCCTATTATTGGTTGGATGAATGATTTAGATAATTTAAAGGTTGAAGATTTAAGCGATTGGTATGCGCGATGGTATATACCCAATAATGCCACCTTAGTGGTGGTGGGTGATGTATATCCGAGTGCGGTATTTAACATGGCTGAAAAGTATTTCGCTGGGCTTCAAGGTCGGCCAGTTAAAACCAGTAAGCCGAGAATAGAGCATCCGCAAACAGGTGCGCGCCGCGTAACGGTTAAGGCCGTTGCAAAATTGCCGTATTTAATGCTGGGTTATAAAGTACCTTCTCTGGCCACAGCAGAGCAGGTATGGGAGCCATATGCTTTGTCGGTTTTGGCCGGCGTTCTTGACGGTGGAAGCAGCGCTAGATTTAGTAAGCACTTGGTGCGTGAAAAAGAATTGGTCGCCAGTGCGGGTTCTGGCTATAACATTTATGCACGCTATCCTACCCTGTTCTTATTTGATGCGACGCCTGCCGAAGCGCACAGTGTGTCAGAAGTAGAGCAGGCTTTATACGCAGAAATTAAAAAATTACAGGAAACGTTAGCGGATGAAAAGGAATTAGCGCGTGTTAAGGCGCAAGTCATTGCTAGTGAAGTCTACCAACAAGACTCTGTGCAAAGACAAGCTACGGTAATTGGTAGTTTAGAAACGGTTGGACTGGGTTGGCAAGTGATGAGTGAATATAGTGCGCAAATTAAGGCGGTTACGGCAGAACAAGTTCAACAGGTGGCGCGCAAATATTTAGTTGATGCAGGTTTAACGGTTGCCATACTGGAACCTTTAGCGGCTGAGTCCAGCTCTGAAGTGTCAACAGAGCAAGAAATAAAAAACTAATTTAAATCAAAAAATACATATGAATATTAAATTTTACGTGCTCTGTGCGTGTTTGGTTCTTGTGAGTACAGCTTCTGCCTCACCACAGATTGAAACGTGGCAAACTAAAAATGGAGTGAAAACATTATTTGTTGCTGCACCTGAACTGCCAATGCTGGATATTGCGATCACCTTTGATGCCGGAAGTGGACGCGATGCGGAACTTGCGGGTCTGTCGCAGCTTACACATAGCTTGTTAAACACTGGCTCTGGCAAGTTAGATGCCGATGCAATTGCAGAAAAATTTGAAGACGTGGGCGCGCAATTTGGTGCCAGCGTTAATTTAGATCGCTCCAGTGTGGCTTTGCGCAGCCTGACGGATGAAGAGTTATTCAAGCAAGCACTATCGACCTTCATCACAATTCTTACGCAACCGAGTTTCCCCAAAAAAGATTTCCAACGCTTAAAGAACCAAGCGCTCATCGCCATTAAAGATGAAGAGCAACGTCCAGGTGACATTGCGAGCAAGGCGTTTTATAAAGCTATCTATGGAGACCACCCCTATGCGCAAACCATATTGGGTTACCAGGAAAGTATTAATAAAATCAGCATAAAAGATGTCAAAAAATT
>JAPUHH010000226.1 GCA_027297825.1 Gammaproteobacteria bacterium | reverse complement strand
CACAGCTTTTAGAATAAGGATTGAGTGCTTGTATTAAAGGTAATTAAGTCCGCACTTCATGAGTACTACAAGCCAATAACATAACAGCTAACGACTATTCTAAATGAGCGTATGCAGCTTTCAAAAGAGTTATATAAGAATAATACGCCCTCAGTTATGGGCGATAGTTCACTTTATTAAATAACTTCCGGTGGTTCAATTCCCCACTATATTACGTCAAATACTTTGCTGGGTTCGTTTTTAAAGCCTGCCTGAATAAGTAAAGACAATCTATTTAACAATTAAAATGGACTTTTATTTATTATGGATGATGAAGTTGTTTTATTATGGGTTGATTTTTCATCCTCTGTAAAGAATTCGCAATTGCCTGATGCAAAAGGGCTTTGCCAAATTCATCGAATTACTAAATCGGAAGATATTGCAAAATCTATCTCTAGTAAAAAGCCTGACATGATCTGTTTTGAGTTCGATTATGCCGAATCAGGTCATTTGCTTGTGCTTACTCAGACAAAGGTCGACTATCCAAGCATCCCTATAATCATGTTAACCGATCAACATTCTGAAGATTTGGCTGTTTGGGCTTTACGTGCACGTGTTTGGGACTATTTCGTCAAACCTATAACTATTGATGATTTATTACGTCCATTAAAGAAGTTACTCATACTTCGCGAACGACAATCACGAACGCCCAGAGAAATGGTAAGAAAAAAAATTCAGACACCGGAAGCAAACATTGTTAGCCAACCGCGAACTACCAAGGCAATTTTTAAAGCGCAATCTTATATTGAATCCCACTTAGGTGAGAGGTTGTCGGAAAAGTCACTTGCTGAATTATGTGATATGAGTCCATTTCATTTTAGTCGAACCTTTAAGAAAGTGTGCGGAGTGACGTTTCGTGACTTTGTGATTAAGACGCGTATTAAAAAAGCTGCTGAGTTATTGATTAATCCAAATCTTTCCATAACAGAGATAAGTTATGAAGTAGGATTTCAGGATCTATCCAATTTTTCGCGTACCTTCCGCCGTTATACTGGCAAATCGCCCAGCATTCATCGCGATAAGCACTTAAATTGGCATGAAAACATTTTTATTGATATTGCGATTAATCAATAAGATATTAAAAAATTATTAAAGCTAAATATTGGTAATTAAAGCCCGTAGCCATGATGGGCTCTTTGCGCAGCACAGTTAGCAATACTTTCCTACATATCAGCAAAAGTTTCCAAGTCAATAATCGATTTCACACTTATAGTGATTGCATGCTTGTTGGTCGCAAACCATCAGCATTTAATTAATTAATTAAAACATGAAGGAGTTATTACAATGAGTAAATTTAAACAACAGGCCCTAGCATTTATTCGTGATGAAGAAGGTCTAACCATGGTGGAGTATGCGGTAGCTGGTGGCTTAATTCTTGTAGGCGCAGTTGCAGCTTTTTCTACCGTTGGTTTTGAAGTTGACCGAGTAATCGATCTTATCGGTGCCGAACTTACGGGTATAGTTTAACCAGTGGCTTTAATAAGTCTTTGAAATAAGGCAATGCGAGCGGAATTTTTCACAAGTTCTGCTCGCAATTTCCTACTAAAGACAAAGACGATTGTAAGCTCAGTTAAGAAACAAATTTTATTTAACGGTTTATAGACAATGCTCATAGAAGAGAATTTTCTTGTCATTTGGCCACTGTTGGTGATTCTAGCGATTGCTACTTATACCGATGTGAAGGCGCACCGCATCTCAAACTTATTGAGCTTTGGTGGAGTTATCACGGGATTAGTGTTGCATGGATGGATATTGGGCTTGGATGGCTTATTCGCAGGCCTAGGTGGAGCATTGCTGGGCTTTGCGGTGCTATTACCGTTATATATGTTGGGCGGTATGGCTGCAGGTGATGTCAAATTGATGGCTGCAGTGGGGGCCTTTCTTGGACCAGAAAGCACCTTCAATGCGCTGATCTTCACACTAATTGCGGGAATGATAATGGGAATTTTCATGTTAATCCTACATGGGGAATTAGCCGTCTGGTGTAAACGTTATCTATCGACAGCAAAGTATTCAGTGTTAACAGGACAATTGAATTATGTACCACCGTCACCTGGCGATACAGCAACTAAGCGTTTCCCCTATGCCGCAGCGATTGCAACTGGGACTTTCGTGTCAATTTTTGGTCATTCGCTGATATCAAAAATCTGATGCCAATTATTAAAAACAACAAAGTGAAAAACGAAGGAATTTGAATTGTGGAAACTGCAAATGTTATAGAAATGAAACCAAGTCATTCTGATTTTATATCGGGCGAACTTGAGGTAATAGCGCGACGACCAAAGTCGATTTCAGAGACTGGATTAGGGAAACATTTTCTGCAAGAACTAGTAGTGAAGCACTTGTCGGAAGGCGGCAAAATGAATCTGCGACAATTGAGTGGTCGCTTGTCTCTAGCTGGGCCAATACTTGAAAACATACTGAATGCAATGCGTAAAGATGCCTGGATCGAAATATTGGGTCCGGCGAGTGATAAGTCTGGTTTGCGCTATGCACTGACAGATCGCGGTCGTGCAGCAGCGGCTGAGGCGCTACTTAAAAGTGGTTATATAGGGCCGGCACCCGTACCTTTGGAACGTTACAGCCAAGTGGTGCGTATGCAAAGTGTACATCTTCAGCGTGTAACAAAGTCCAACATGCAGAATGCCTTTGCAGATGTTGTAGTGGACGAAGATCTAATGGATCAGCTTGGTTCAGCAGTGCATTCAGGTAGAGCAATTTTTGTTTATGGTTCACCTGGAACAGGTAAGACTTTTCTTTGTCAACGTTTAGCCTTGTTGTATCAAGATGCAGTCCTAGTACCGCATGCAATAGTGATCGACAACACTGTTGTTCAAGTGTATGACCCAAGCTTACACAAGCCTGTCAACTATCTTGATTCCGAACCTACCATGATGTTGGGGGAAGGATTTGATCCACGCTTCGTTTTATGTGAACGCCCGGCGGTGGTCACAGGTGGCGAACTGACGCTGGATATGCTTGAGATACAGTTCGAACCTTCAACTCGGTTATTTCAGGCACCATTACAGCTTAAAGCCAATAACGGCATCTACATCATTGATGATCTCGGTCGCCAGCGTGTTGCGCCGGTCGATTTGTTCAATAGATGGATTGTCCCAATGGAAAGCTGGGAAGATTATCTCAATCTGCCTTCTGGCAAACGCTTGGCCGTGCCATTCGATGTGGTATTAACATTTTCCACAAATTTAAACCCACTTGAGTTGGCCGACGAGGCCTTTCTGCGTCGCTTGGGACACAAGATACAGTTTCATTATTCGACTCCAGATCTATATACAAAAATTTGGCAGCAAGTTTGTAAGGAAAAAGATATAGATTTCAACTCTGGGTTATTGGACTACGTGATCAATGATTTGCATGCAAAATTTAAAGTGCCAATGTTGCCTTGTCACCCGCGAGATTTACTTGGCATAGCTCTGGACTACAGTACCTACCAGGGAATCACAGAGCTGACGCCTGAAATACTTAAGATAGCTTGGAATAGCTATTTCGTTAATCTAGAAACTGAGGCGTCAACAACCGAAACAGCAAAATCTCAGTCAGATCATTATCAATTGTTATCAAAAGATTATTAAAGGAGAGGCCCATGATTAAACGTAGAACTATTACACTTTTCACACTTGCCCTAGTAATGGGTATAGGAGCAACAATTCTTGCTAACAATTGGTTTATGAGTCGCATGAAACCGGTAGCTGCAGCCGACACAACTCCAGTTGTGGTAGCGGCATTAGAAATTCCTTTCGGTCAAAAAATTGAAACCGCTCATATGCGTACCATAAGCTGGCCCAATTCGAACTTACCTTCAGGTGTGTACAACGACCTCGCTGATGTCGAAGGCAAAATAGCCAACCAGACTATCGCGCCAGGTGAAATAATTTTAAGTAGTCGTATCGTAGAGCACGCTCAAGGGAGTACTTTGGCCGCGATAATCAGCCCCAACATGCGCGCGGTTACAGTACGTGTTAACGATGTTATAGGTGTAGGAGGATTCTTATTACCCGGTAATCGTGTTGATGTTCTTGCAACTCGAAAAATTGACCAACGCCGTGCCTTGACTAAAACCATATTAGAAGACTTAAAAGTATTAGCGGTAGATCAAACATCTACACCTGATAAAGACAAACCCATCGTCGTACGCGCAGTTACTTTGGAAGTGGATCCTAAGCAAGCAGAAGAACTTGTCAAATCCACACAGGAAGGAACCGTACAACTAGTATTGCGAAACCCGATGGATGAGTCGCGTATTGTAAAAGCCGAAGCACCAAAAGAAGCACCCGTAGTGAAAAAAGTTGCTAAAAAAGTGGTGAGGCGTGCAGCAGCTAGTAGCAGTACCAACGTGACCATAATTCGAGGCACTCATGTTGATGTTTCGAAGGTGAAACTTTATCGAAGGTGAAACTTTAAGAAAATGAGTCGCCAAAGTTCGGTGGTAATGTTCTAAAAATGGAGTAAAAGAAACAATGGATATGTTAAGAAAATATGCATGTAAGAACGAACACATGCGCAGATATTGGATGATGATAGCGCTGGCAGTCATCACACTATTCTGTGTAAATCCAATCAACGCAGAGGTTAAAACTGTTCCCGAATCACTGCAGCTTATAGCTGCTACAGGTAACTTTGAGGTGCCTGTATTTAAGTCTGGGATCATTTTGCTCGACCAGACACCCAAGCGAATCTCGATTGGAAATCCTAATATTGCGGATATTCTGATTCTTCACAGTAAACAACTTTATGTGATTGGCAAATCACTCGGTACTACCAATGTGGTGTTGTGGGATAGGAAAGACAGGGTATTTGAAACAATACAAGTGGAAATTACACATGATATTGAATCGCTCAAGGTTAAGTTGCATGAATTACTACCAGGAGAAAAAATTAAAGTTCTTTCCGCACAGCAGCGAATTATTCTCAGTGGCACAGTCTCTAATCTTATAAAGATGAATGCCGCTAAAGAGTTGGCATTCAGCTATCTGCCTGGTTGTATTGAGCCGCCCGAAGGATTTAGTGGTCCTGGACTTGGAACCGCTAGCAAGAAGAAAACAGACTCGGGTAGTCAAGAATGTAAGGAAGGTAGTGTTGTTAACATGATGCAAGTTGGCGGTGCACAACAGGTAATGCTGGAGATAAAAATTGCCGAGATTAATCGCACGGTATTAAAACGCATGGATGCAGACGTCAACATTCTCTACTTCGATGGCGACACCGCAATTGGTGGTGTAAGTGGAGGCGCAACATTCCCCGATGCTATAAGTTTAGATGGAGCGAGAGCACCTATTTTTGGTAATTTTAATAGCGGTGATGTTATTATTGGTCCTGCATTAGATGAGTTTGCCCCAAATATACCAACCATCGATAAAACTGGTTTGTTTCTGAGTCATCTAAGTGGCGATTTTTTTATACAGGCTGTGCTTGATATTTCGCGTCGCAAAGGATTGGCGCAGATCCTTGCCGAACCGACACTTACAACCTTGACGGGTCAGGAAGCATCGTTTTTATCCGGTGGCGAATTTCCGATTCCGGTGCCGCAGGATTCTAATACCACCACCATTGAATTTAAGGAATTTGGTGTAGGGGTTAATTTTCTGCCAGTGGTACTCGATTCGGGGCGAATCAACTTGAAACTCAACGTTAGTGTTAGCGAAATTTCTAATGATGCTAGTGTGATACTTGGAATACAAGGAAGTGCAAGCACATTCGTGGTGCCCTCGTTAACGAAGCGTAGTGCTCAAAGCACGGTGGAGTTAGCAGATGGTCAAACCATCGGTATTGCAGGCTTGATCAGTGATACTACACGGGAGTTTACAGATAAGCTTCCTGGCTTAGGTGATTTGCCATTGCTCGGAGCATTATTCCGTAGTCAAGAGTTTCAATCCGGTCAAACTGAACTGGTAATTTTTGTAACCCCACATTTAGCAAAACCTATTTCACCTGAGCAAGTGCGTTTACCCACTGATGCTTTTGTCCCACCAAGTGATATAGAGTTTTATCTGCTTGGCAAAATGGAAGCTAGAAAAGATCCGAAGCATGTTGTTCCCATGCAAACTAATCTCTCCAGTAGCTCCTTAGCAAGCAGCAAATTTGGTCATGATATTAACTAGGAGTCCGGCATGCAAAATTTTTATAAGCTAGTAGTAACAGCATTTACCTTAATTAGCATTTTTGTCAGTGGTTGCTCCAGCACCGACCCTATACGGGTGGAAGCTGACTACGGCAACTCGGTTCGAAATATGATTGAGGCACAAATATACGACCCAGATGCAGCGAAGTATCCGCCATCAGAACCACCTACAACATTAGATGGTAGTTATGCGGAA
>JAPUHH010000225.1 GCA_027297825.1 Gammaproteobacteria bacterium | reverse complement strand
CTCATGCCTAGTATACCTAGGCGGGAATAGTTGATTTTTATCTAGTGCACCTCTATGTTCGTGCGCACACTATTTATTTAATCGTATATATTTAATGAGCAACTGGGTCCAAGGAAAAGTGGTTGAAAACAACCACTGGACTGATCTACTTTATTCTCTGCGTATAGAGGCAGATATTGACCCATTTGTTGCCGGTCAGTATGGCCGTCTTGGACTAGAGATTGACGATCAAATTGTGGGACGCCCTTATTCATTTGTTAACCCGCCCCACGAAAATATTTACGAGTTTTATTCCATCACGGTGAGCGAAGGCCCCTTATCACCTAAACTTTCATCTTTGCGAGAAGGTGACAAAGTATGGATTGATAAACGTGTTAATGGATTTTTTACCTTAAATGAAGTCCCAGATGGTAAAGATATGTGGATGCTGGCAACGGGTACTGGACTTGGGCCTTTTTTATCTATATTAAATTCCGATGAAGTATGGAAACGCTTTGAAAATATCGTGTTAGTACATGCCGTACGCTTTGCACAAGAGCTAACTTACCAAGACACGATGCAAAAGATTAGTGAAAAATATAAAAGTCGATTCCAAATAATCCCATTTGTAAGTCGAGAAGAAACGGATTTTGCATCGGATGGACGCATCCCCGCTGCGATAAAAACCGAAAAACTTGAAGACAAAGCAGGCCTGGCTTTTAATCCAGAAACTTCACAAGTAATGATGTGTGGCAATCCAGACATGCTGATTGAAACACGCAACGCGCTTAAAGAAAAAGGCTTAATGAAAAATCTACGCCGAAGCCCAGGTCACATCACTTCCGAAAGCTATTGGTAATTTATGCGCCCTGGCTATAAAGTTGCCGCTCTTTATTAATAAATACATCAGCGAGAAAAGAATACGCTTCTTCCCATGCTTTGAGCACTTCCTCATTAAGCGCATCACCCAACACATCTTGCATTGCTGCCAATAATAATTGCCCAACAATAGGATAGTGTTCAGGTAACACATTCACACCAACATGTTTGTTTGCAATGGATTCTATTGAGGCCTGCAAAGCATCTAAATTATCAATGTTTTGACTATAAGCCAATACTGCACTAGCAAGTCGTTCTGCTTGGCCATCTCTAGTATTGGCAAATAATGCTTTAACTTCAGGGTATTCTTCTGCCATTCGTTCGTACATACGTGTAGTAATGGCTACACCGTGCTTCTGTAAAACTGGAGATGTAGATTTCACAATTTCTTTTGTTTTGTCACTCAACATGGGATGCCCTCTTGTTTTTTATATCATCTATATTATTTAGATGTTATCATATCGATATGCCTTCCCAGCTGTCAAACTTTTTTTGCATGCAAAAAAATGCGCCTGAACCAATTCACTGATTATTCTTTGCGTGTGCTTATTTATTTGGCTCTGCATCCGAATGAACGCGTCACCATCGACCAACTCACACAAGCGTATAGCGTGTCTCGTCACCATATACGCTCAGTGGTACACCATCTTGCCAAACTAAGTTACGTGAAATCGACTCAAGGTAAAGGCGGCGGCTTAATGCTGGCAATGAAACCAGCCGATATTTCCATTGCTAATGTAGTACAAGACAGTGAAAATGATTTTTATATCGTTGAATGCTTCAACCCTGAAGGTAATGCTTGCCCCATTGAGCCTCTATGTATTTTAAAACATGCTTTATCTGAAGCCTCTCAAAGTTTTTTACAAACTTTAGAGGGCTATACCATCGAAGACTTAATTAAGAATAAAAAATCACAATTAAGCAACCTGCTGAAAATTGCTTAGTGAATTCAAAGCAGCTGGATGACTACTTTCGGCCCAAAGCGGACATTCAGTAAACTCTATTTTTACTACCAGTCCATACTTTCAATATGGCGACGCAACTGACCTACCGTTTTAAACTTTTTCAAAATTAAATTCGATTTTAGCCCACAACAGATATATTTAATTGCATCTGGATGCTTGGCGTAATGCTTCGCTCCCCCAAGAGACTCATGGAATACTTGAATGAGAGTTACAATATCAAATTTGCGGCTTTCGCTTTTTGACTCTTTTGCAGAAAATAAATCTACCAGCTTCAAATCAAAATTAAGACCAAATTTATTGACAATAATATTGTCAGAGTGCAAGTCGCCATGATATTCATTCATGTCATGAATACACTCAATGCCTTTTGTAAGTGCATGCAGAAGATGCAAGGCTTGATAAGGCGTTAAGCGCTTACCCGGAAAGGTCTTGATAAATTCTGAAAGTAATTGACCTTCTACATATTCAGATATCAGTACCGTTACCGGCACTCTTTTAAATACAAAATCTTCTTTAGTATGGTATTGAATTAGTATTGGACACAGCCTAAGTTGATGCAGCTTCTTAGCATTAAAATTAGAGGTGCGGTTATTTTCATTTCGATGTGGATAAAAAAACTTTGCTGCACGTTCGATGCCTGTACTGGTCTCTAGAATTTTATACACCTCACCTTCCCAGCCGCCACCGAGCTTGGAAAGAATCTCATATTTTTTTGCTATCACACGCCCCATAGGTAGATCAAATGAAGAAAACTTTGGTTTAGTGGGTCGCGCCATGTATGTAGGTTAGTTCTGATACTTCTTTTTAGGATAATCAAAATCGATCAACTCACCACTATGCTTTGAGATATCTCTCCATGACCTAATGCTGAATTTAATTTGGACAACGCTACAAGTAGGCATATTCTCAAGCTTAAAATCACATATGTAATTACACAAATACGTGATTCCAGGGTTATGACCTACTAACATAACATATTGGTCATTTTCATCGATATTGGCGATTACATACAAAAGTGCACTTATCCCAGCTTCATAAATTGCAGGCTCTTGTCGTATATGATTCTTATCAAAACCAATTTCGCTGGCGATCATTTCTGCCGTGGTAATAGCACGTACCGCAGGGCTAGAAATTATACTATCAGCACTATACTTATTGCTTGCTAAACGCTGGCCCATCATCGGCGCATTCTCAAAGCCACGTTTATTTAGCGGCCGATCAAAATCCAGCAAGTTTGAACCTTCCCAGCTCGATTTAGCATGACGTACAAGTACTAAACTTCGGAACATATATAATTTTAGATAACCTAGCTGCCTAGCAACTTATTTTTCAAATCAAATTGTGCAGAATTGCCGCCTATCGATATTCCAAACAGTGAGCTGCAAATATTTTATTAACGACCTCACCTAATAATTTACTCAATTTATTATAAATATAGTGTTATCTTCAGAGGCATGAAAGAAAACTCTAGCACATCGCTTTTTTTGACCGGCTATTGCAACCAGGCTAAAAATGTTTCAATTTTTTCATCTATAGCAGAAGCATATCCTTGTGTAGACTTTACAAATCCTTCTCTCGTTGCATTCACCATTTTTTCAGATGTGGTCTTTGACGAAGTAATATGCAAGCGCATACATTGCGGTTGATCCAAATTAAGCAGTTGCTTTCCACCTGCGATTTTATTTCGCACGTATTTATCATTTAGTATTACGAGCTTTTTGCCCCAGATAGCCACCATGGTGACGCTTACCAAAATCATCTGCATCAAAGCCTTTTAATTCCATCAGTAATAAAGCCAATGCATCGCTAATAGCTAGCATCACCGCCATACTTGAAGTAGGCGTTAGCTCCAATCGACATGCCTCTTTAATTACCCCCATATCAATAACCACATCACTTAACTCCCGCAGCGTAGAGTCCGGATGTGAAGTGATGCCAATTACGGTATGCAAACCAAGTTCCCGACCCGCAGCCAATATATCCAACACCTCACGAGTTTTGCCGCTAGTAGAAAAGGCGACGATGGCATCTTTCTCTTCGATTAGCCCAAGGTCTCCATGTGCCGCTTCACCCGGATGCAAAAACGAAGCAGGAGTTCCGGTTGAACATAGGGTTGCTGAAAATTTATTAGCAATATGGCCTGCTTTGCCCATCCCTGTAGTCAGCACTTTGCCATTGCAATCTTTTAATAAATTTGCAGCATGCTCAAACTCATCCGTTACAGGTATAGAGGAAATAGCTTGTGCTTCTTGTGCAAATATTTCGCTTACACGTTGTTTAATATTCATAATTTATTTTCTTTAAAGCCATAGGCCATTTAAAGTCCAACGCGGAAATTGCGCCGCACTATTTGGTAAAACCTTGCCTGCCGAACATCGTAATTGGAAATAGTCAAATCTTGCTGTTGTAAATCCTTTCCCATTTCCTTAAAACGCTCAATTCTTTCATGCTTATGCGGGTTTGAACGTAATAATTAAGGTTCGAGCGCTTTTCGATCCAGCAACGACACTCTTGGCATAACTCCTGCGTATAACTGCTCAAGTTTTTGTAATGCTGTGGCGAGTGTACGTGGATCTTTAATTAAATCTACCGCTCCCAATTCAGCATCATATTCACACGTTCTTGATAAGCCAAGCTGTATCAGCGCCGCAATATTAGGCGCAAAATTGAGCAATATAATCACCAACCAAGAATTAGACCCCTGCCCGATAAGGAATTATGGCAGATTAATAAGCAACAATAGCTGGCCTATACAGGATAATGTATGTGTCACTCGTTCAATCGTATCATCCATGCTCATCACTTGAATATCGTTATTCTCAATATGGCTGATCCAATAAGCTAAAACAGCTGTGATTTCTGGTCCATTCAATGCGCGCGAAATGCCATCTATGATGCCAATTAATGCATTGTCACGCGTGCCGATTGCAAATGCATTAATCATTTCACTTGGAATGTAATAGAGTTGCTGCAAATGTAAGAAGCCAACTTTGCCAGCTAGTTCTTCAACAATACTGAAAATTGTATATCTTTCTCAACTTTAACCGGCTTCGCCTTATGCATACGCGACACCCATTGAGGCGTTACGCGAGGCCCTACATAAATTAGGCATGCGCCACCGATAACGAGTATTAGCAATCCGGTCGCACCAAACAACAAATATCCCGTGAAACCTAATAACATCGCCATTCCACCATTGAGTGCCCAAGTAGGTAAGTCGTTTTGTATGCGATGGGGTAATATGCTGGTTTTTATTATAATTGCTGATTCAGTTGAGTGAAATCAATAGTTCCCAAATATTATGTGCCTATTTAAATGCTTATCAAAATAATTATCGCACTAGCGTTATTTTATATCGCTGCAATGATCGCCATCTATTTCGCACAGGCATTATTCATCTATGCGCCTAACATACCGACTCGAGAATTAAGCTCAACTCCTGCAGATATTGGCTTGGCTTTTGAAGAAGTTACACTACGGACTGCAGATAATGAAAAGTTACATGGTTGGTTTATACCTGCAGTTTCTACTAATAATCAGCTAGAAAAAACTGTTCTTTTCATGCATGGCAATGCAGGTAATATTTCTCACCGCTTAGAAACCATACGAATTTATCATCAGCTTGGATTAAATTTTTTCATATTTGACTACAGGGGTTATGGGCAGAGCACTGGAAACACTAGTGAGGCAGGTACTTATTTAGATGCTGCGGCAGCTTGGGACTATTTAATAGGTGAGCAAAACATGGATGCAGAGCAGATTATTATTGCAGGCCGATCTTTAGGGGGTGGTATTGCTTCCGAATTGGCCAATAACGTAACACCAGCAATGTTAATTTTAGAATCGACTTTTACCTCTATGCCAGATGCATCAAAAAAACATTATCCCTTTATGCCAATCAGCATCATTCTGAAACATAGATACGAGACGCTCAACAAGCTAAAAAATATCTCATGCCCAATTGTTATTGTGCATAGCAGAAATGATGAAGTAATTCCGTTTTCTCATGCAGAAATTAATTTTGAGAGGGCCAATCAGCCTAAGAAGTTTATTGAGCTTCGTGGAGGGCATGGCAATGGTTTTTTACTTTCGAAACGTGATTACGTTGCTGGTCTACAAGATGCACTGCAAACAATGTTGTAGCTGGCGTAAAAACTAAATCTCGACAATCGGATTACGTATAACACCAATTGATTCTACTTCGCACTCTACTACATCCCCAGGCATTAAATACTCAGGCGGATTACGCACATATCCCACCCCACTCGGCGTTCCAGTTGCAATAATATCTCCGGGTTCCAGCATCATGCCTTGCGATAGGGTTTCAATCACGCTTGCCACATCAAATATCTGGTTCTTAGTATTCGAGTCTTGTTTAAGCTTATTGTTTACGCGACTTTTTAAGTTAAGGTTCTGTGGGTTCGGAATTTCATCTGCGGTCACAATCCATGGACCCATGGGACATGCGCCGGTAAAACTCTTACCCACAAAAAATTGCTTATGGCGTTTTTGAATATCTCGTGCGGAAACATCATTTATTACGCTGTACCCAAATACATGCTCAAGGGCCTGCTCACGAGAGATGCCGGTACCACCTTTGCCAATAATTACTGCGAGTTCCACTTCCCAATCCATTTTTGTTGATCC
>JAPUHH010000224.1 GCA_027297825.1 Gammaproteobacteria bacterium | reverse complement strand
TTGCCATTTTCGTGATGCTTCTGTGCCGCCTCTAGTGCACGCTTCACACTGACTAAAAGTTTTGCCATTGTTAAGGGTTTTTCAATAAAATCGAATGCGCCCAAGCGGGTCGCTTCCACTGCGGTTTCTACCGTTCCGTGGCCAGACATCATGACCACAGGACAACTAATTCCGCCATTTTTTTGCCAGTCTTTTAAAAGACTGATGCCATCTTCGCCTGGCATCCAAATATCAAGCAAGACAAGATCAGGTTGTAATTTAATGGCATGCTGTCTTGCCGTAGACGTATCTCCAGCTACACTAACTTGGTAACCTTCATCAATAAGAATCTCTTGTACAAGATTACGAATATCAGGCTCATCATCCACAACAAGAATATTTTGTTGGCTCATGCGGCATCTCCTTGAATTTGCACAGTCGTCTTTAACATTCGTGTGCTACTTACGATAGGTAAACGAATTTTAATACGCGCTCCATGGCTAGGTACATTTTCCGCTGAAATCGTGCCGCCGTGCTCTTCTACAATTTTCTTTACAATGGATAACCCCAAGCCGTTACCATTAGTTTTGGTCGTAACATATGGTTCAAATAACCGCTCCAAAATATCCGGCGGGAAACCTGGCCCGTCATCTACCACCACTAAGCTTACGAAAGGCACGCCACTAATTTCAAAACAATGTGTAGTGATTTGTACTTTAGCGCCTTTTTGCGCATGCATGGCCTCTAATGCGTTTTTAGTTAAGTTGTGTAACAGCTGACGCAGACGAACACTGTCCCCTTTAATCAGTGGTGGATACTCATCCAAGGAGATGGAGACTGATATATTATAAATATTGTCCTGATAGAGCTCAATGACTTCGGTAATGAGCTTATTTAGATCCAATGGTCTGTTTTCAATCTGCGGTGCGCGCGCATAGTCAGAAAAATCATTCACCATCGCTTTCATTGATTCCACCTGATGCACGATAGTACTAGTCGCTCGATCAAGAATACTGGCTTCTTGCTCATCTAAGATTGGCAAAATTTTACCGCGCAGCCTCTCAGCAGACAGTTGAATCGGTGTTAGTGGATTTTTAATTTCATGCGCCAAACGCCGCGCAACCTCACCCCAGGCAGAGTCGCGTTGTGCACGAATCAACTCGGTAACGTCATCGAAGACCAGCGCATAGCCACCAGTATGTTCAGTTTCTACTGGCAATGTAACACCGCGACACATCAGCATCTTGCCTCGATCTCCATCGAATAATTTTATTTCTGTTTGCCATTGTTTTTCACTGCTTTGCAACAAAGGTACAACTTGATCACAAAAACTTCTTAAGTCTTCATTAGCTAGCGATAATTGTGCGACATCGCGGCCAATGAATTGATTGATATCCGTATTTAAGATTTGCGAGGCCGTAACATTTGCCGTCTTGATGACTAAATGCTGATCAAGACTAATGACTCCAGACGATAAGTTTTCTAAAATAGTTTGCAGATAGAGCCGCTGGCTATCGATGAGACGTTGGCTTAGTTTGGCTTTATCACGCGCTAAGGAAAGACGTTCCATCATCTGGTTAAAAGATACGGCTAGCATGCCAAGGTCATCATTTCGCTCGACCGGTATTTTTTTATGATACTCACCTGCCGCTACGGCTTTAGTGCCTTGAGCAAGGTCCTTAATCGGTTCAACGAGTCTTCGTGCAGAATAAAATGCAGCCCAAACCGAAAATAAAACACCTAACAATAAAACCAGTGTCAGAATTAAATTAAAATTTTGTTTGAGCGGTTTACGCAAATATACCAACTGATTATATTTCCCAAAGCCCTCTTGCACACTCAGTGCAAGGTCACTAATTCGATCTGACATGGGGTAAAGCACTTGCACCATACGCTTCTCAGCTCCTGGACTGCTGGGACGCATGGGGAAAACTAAACGCACATGTAATCCGGATTCTTTTATTGGATCCAGCCCAACATAAGTCTCACCCTGGCTCACTAAACGCATCACGGTTTCTCCAGGCAAGCGCGGCAGCACCGCAGCACCCACTTCACCACCAGATGCAATAATACGGCTACTGCTATTAAACATTACAATTTCCGCTGCACCGCTACGCCGCAATAAATCATTGATGACTAATGGAGCATCTAATGATGTGGTCTCGGCCAGTTCTTTTACCATCGGTTGGGTCTGTTGGCGAAGATGGCGCATATGCAAATCTAGTGATGAACGACTCAAATCTACAGAGTCTTGTAGTGCTTGTTCCACATCTGCATCAAACCAACTATCCACACCTTCTTGAAGCAGCCATATGGAAAAAGCATACACAATGCCCACTGGCACAATGGTCAGCAATACAACCATCAGCAATAATCGCAAAGTAAGCCTAGAACCAGGCTGACGCTTGATCACCTGTGAAGCTAGACGCCAGACATTAATAATAATCAACAACAAAAAGACTGCTAGCAACAATAAGTTAAAAGGCAGCAACCAATAATGTAATTCCTCAAAACTAATTTCGCTTCTCGTTGCATCGGCCATTAAATACAATGAGCCCATTAACAACCCAAACAGAAATATGATGGGCCAAATACGCATAAATACTT
>JAPUHH010000223.1 GCA_027297825.1 Gammaproteobacteria bacterium | reverse complement strand
TGTACTCCGTTTTACCTTCAACACGGTTATGAGTCCAAGTTAAAGGCTCTGCATAATCATGTCCCACATGCTTATAGAATTCTTTATATTCATCATCACTAATATCATATTTAGAACGCGTCCAAAGTGCCGAGGCTTAATTAACAGTTTCCCATTTTTCAGTTGCTTCGCCTTCTTCACTCTCTGCATGCATTTCAATAGGCAAAGACACGTGATCCGAGTATTTCGTTAAGACCGTACGCAATCGCCAGCTATTAAGTAATTCATCTTCTTCTTTCTTTAGATGCAGAATCACTTCAGTGCCACGCTCTTCCTTCTCGACTTCTTCCAAGGTATAGGAGCCTGTACCCTCAGACTCCCAACACACCGCTTGATCTTTCTTTACACCGGCTCTGCGGGAAATCAGCGTGACTTTGTCAGCGACGATAAATGCCGAGTAAAAACCCACACCAAATGTGCCAATAAGATGTGAGTCTTTGCTTTGATCCCCGGTTAACTGATCTACAAAATCTTGGGTACCCGATTTAGCAATAGTGCCAATATTTTGAATCACTTCATCACGACTCATGCCAATACCGTTGTCACGTACGGTGATCGTGCGATCGGTTTTATCAAACTCGACTTGTATTTTTAGTTCAGGATCTTTGTCTAGCAAGGCAGCATTCGAAATGGCCTCAAAACGTAACCTGTCGCAAGCATCTGAGGCATTGGAAATTAATTCACGTAAAAAGATCTCTTTATTTGAATAAAGAGAGTGAATTATTAATTGCAGAAGTTGTGCGACTTCTGTTTCAAATTGCAGTGTTTCTTTTTTAGTTTCTGTGTTCATTTTTCTTTAACTTTTCATTCAAAATATTAGCGATTAATTTGGCTTTCAATTTCCAGCGACAAGGTATCACTTGGCGTTGAAGAGCCATAATCTGTCAAATCTTCTAGGCTTACTTTTAATTTTAACTTAGCGACCTGTGGGTTTTTAGCAAGATGGCCGATGATCGCCTCATCAGCTTTAACACCAAAGGTCTTGAGCAAGGCGCGAATGTCTTTTCTGCTATTGTCATCCATTAGTTTTCTCCAATAGTAGTGTTAGTGGGTATTAATGGGGGCGTTTTTTGAAATATAAAGGCCCCTAGAAACCCCTTAAGTATAGTATTTGCTGCCTCGAATTTATCCGCTGGTGCAAGCATCTCTTCCAGACTTTGAATATAGGGCCCCGTTTGCCCAGGCTTGCCACATTCTTGATAAATCGATTGGATATGACTCGGCAGCATTTCAAGATGAAACTGCAGAGCCAGTACATTCTTGTCGTACACAAAACCTTGGTTTGCACAGCCGTCACTGACCATAAAATTGGCTGCACCGGAGGGTGTTGCAAACGTATCTCCATGCCAATGCAAGGCATCAAAAGTAATAGGCAAATTCTGCACACGTTCATCTAACAGCCCTTTAGTGCGCCTGACCGGAAACCAACCAATTTCATGCTGCGCATTTTTGGTAACTGCCGCACCTAGAACATCAGCAATTAATTGCGCGCCTAAACAAACACCAATTACAGGAATGCCTCGCTGGATTACCGCTTCAATAAAACCTTTTTCTAAGGTTAGCCATGAATGCTCGTCCTCATCATGCACTCCCATTGGCCCGCCCATGACTATCAGCGCATCCAGATCATGGATGGAGGGCAGTGATTGATCTTGGTACATGCAGGTACGTGACAAAGTACAGCCTTGTGCAACGAGCAGATTTTCAATACTGCCCAAGCCTTCAAAAGAAACATGTTGGAGATAATGGACGTGCATTTTTACATGTCTATGACTATTCTTATCGCCACTTAGCCCGCGCAACGATATTCTTTTTCATGGTTAAGCAACCATTGTTTTCGGCGTACGAGACTGCCATCCGCATCGCCCATAAAACCACCCAAACCTGTCGCACTCACCACACGATGACAAGGAACGACTAACAATAACTTATTCCGTCGACATGCATTACCGACCGCACGTGGACCTGACTTAATTTTTTTAGCAATTTCGCCATAGGTCTGGGTATCGCCAAAGGGTATTTTTCTGATTTGATCCCAAACCCTTACTTGAAAGTCGGTGCCTTTCTCAAACATAAATGGAATCTCAATTTTTTGCAGATCACCCGTAAAGTACGCTTGCAGTTGCTTTTGTATTTCTTTGGCAAATAAATCTTTGGCTGAAGAAGCGCGTGTCTGTGTTGCCACTTGATAAACTTCTAGTATGAAATCACTTGCATATTTAATCGCCAATTTTCCTATGGGCGTTACCGTGATGATTTGATTCATACCGCCTCCTCAATACACATTCGCAATTAGTTATTGGCTTGCATTTTACCTGCTTTTACTTATATATCTATCGAGCACAAACAAAAACGCCTCTTAATAAGAGGCGTTTTACTATGAATTGTGATTCCCAAATGACTAAATTTTTTCTTTAATTCTAGCCGCTTTACCGGTTCGACCTCTCAAATAGTACAGTTTTGCCTGCCTTACATCGCCTTTACGCTTCACTGTAATGCCCGCGATCATTGGGCTATGGGTTTGAAACACCCGCTCCACACCTTCGCCGTGTGAAACTTTTCTAACTGTAAAAGCAGAATTAAGACCACGATTGCGTATCGCAATCACCACACCTTCAAAAGCCTGTAAGCGCTCGCGATCACCCTCTTTGACTTTAACTTGCACCACTACAGTGTCGCCCGAATTAAATGCAGGGATATCTTTTTTAAGTTGTTGCTGATCTATTTCTTGAATGATATTCATCATCGTTTTCTTCTTTAGTTTAGTCTTGCTGTTCTTTTAAATACTCTGCAAGTAGGGTCCGCTGCTCTTCGCTTAGGTCCATCTTGGCAATTAAATCTGGCCGGCGTAAGTAAGTACGGCCTAGTGACTGTTTGGTACGCCATTTTTCAATGGCATTATGATCACCGCCCAATAACACTTCCGGCACGACTTGGCCTTCGATGCTTTCCGGTCGCGTATAATGCGGGCAATCGAGCAGCCCGTCAACAAAGGAATCTTGCGCCGCCGAATCCTCATGCCCCAAGGCTCCGGGGATCTGCCGAACCAAGGCATCCACTAGGACCATAGCAGGCAATTCTCCGCCGCTAACCACATAGTCTCCGATGCAAATCTCCTCGTCGACCTCCGCTTCTATGAGTCTTTCATCAATGCCTTCGTAACGTCCAGCTACCAGCACCAAATGGGGGTATGCGCCTAATCTTTGCACGTCTGCATGTTCTAAGCGCTTACCTTGCGCAGAAAGGCATACCACATGGCTTTCACTGGTATTTTGTGTGGCTTTTTGGATGGCCTTTTGCAAAGGCTCCATTTGCATCACCATCCCTGGTCCTCCGCCGTAAGGCCGATCATCCACCCGGTGATGACGATCTGTGGAGAAATCGCGTGGATTTAGTGCCTCTATCACTACAAGCTTATTTTCTATCGCGCGCCCAACGACTCCATAGTCCGCCAAACTCAATACCATGTCTGGAAATAGAGTAATGATGTCGATGTGCAGCACGTATTTTTACTCGCTAAAATTTAGCTGCCAATCTACGGTCATCACCTTTTGCTGCAGATCAACGTGGGTGACCACATCTCCTCTAACATAAGGGATTAAAATTTCTTTTGCGACTGCCGCCGTCTGCTTCACTACCAAAACATCATTCGCGCCCGTTTCAAGTAGACGCTTTATCGTACCTAAGGTTTGCCCTTCGACCGTTACCACTTTCATGCCCACAAGCTGATACCAATAAAATTCATCGGCAGACAATGTAGATAATTCCGCCTCTGGCACCCATATTTCTTCATGCACGAGCGCTTCCGCTAAAGTACGGGTATCAATTCCAGATAACTTCGCAATTACACCTGGACCATGGGGCTTACCTTGTTCTAGTGAGTAGGAAACTTCAGCATCGCGGCTGCGCAGTTGCCAAGTAGCATAATCTAGGATTTGCTCTATAGGACGGCAATAGGAAAAGACTTTAAGCCAACCTTTGATGCCAAAGACGCCGGGTATGTACCCCAGCCGTATGAATGAATTTTGGCCCAAACTGGGCCTCTATTAGGCCGCTTGCGCTTGCTTAAGGTGTTGCTTCACCAAGCTTTCGACACGCTCTGAGGGCTGAGCACCTTGTCCGCACCAATGATCGTAGCGTTCCATTTCGATTAAAAAACGTGTTTCTTGGCCCTTTGATAGAGGATTAAAAAAGCCCAGACGTTCAATATAGCCGCTATCCCGACGCTTGCGCGAATCGGTGGCGACAATGTGATAAAAAGGTCGCTTCTTAGAGCCGCCTCTGGATAATCTAATGGTTACCATCTATTTTTTATAGCTCGTATCAGGGTTATAGGAATTCAAATCGAGCTGGGGATTGTACGCAGTTTTGCCCGAAAAGAAAGCCAATATACTTATAATCATTATTCTTTCAAGGGATAAAGCGCTTATCCCAGTCCCGGTGTTATATTTTCCGCACAGCCTAAATATCGCTAACTTACCCAAGTGCTAGCGGAAATGCTTCCTGCTAAGCCAGAGAAAAAACCATCCCCCCAACACACCCTGGCGGAAACGATTCTTACGAGGACAAAGAATTAAGGTGATTATCCAAGTCCTGGAGGTAAATTTCCTTGCATGGATTGCATCATTCTTCGCATCCCGCCCTTTTTCGTGACTTTCTTCATCATTTTTTTCATTTGTAGTTGTTGCTTAAGTAAGCGGTTCACATCCTGCACTTGAGTTCCCGAACCACCCGCGATTCTGCGTTTGCGCGTGTTTTTGATAACGTCAGGGAAGCGCCGCTCATGTGGAGTCATTGAGTCTATGATCGCAATCATGCGCGGCACCGTTTTATCATCGCCTAATGCCTGAGCATTTTTTGTCATGTTTGCTGCACCGGGAATCTTATCCATCAGACCAGCGATACCACCCATATTCATCATTTGCTCAAGTTGTGATTTCAAATCAATAAAATCAAACCCTCTGCCTTTCTTAAGTTTCCTGGCTAGTTTTTGCGCCTGCTTTTGATCTACCTTCTGTTCAATTTCTTCAACTAAACTTACGACATCGCCCATTCCCAAAATACGCGACGCAATCCGATCGGGATGAAAAGGTTCTAATGCAGTAGTTTTTTCGCCAGTACCCAAAAACTTAATCGGCTTACCGGTAATTTGTCGAACCGACAATGCTGCACCGCCGCGCGCATCACCATCCGTCTTAGTGAGAATGACGCCGGTAAGAGGCAAAGCCTGGTTAAAAGCTTGCGCAGAATTAGCCGCATCCTGGCCACTCATGCTATCGACGACAAATAATGTTTCTGTCGGCTGTAGCACTTCATGTAGTGCAATGATTTCTTGCATCATGTCATCGTCGACATGCAAACGACCCGCGGTATCCACTAGCAAAACATCTTTAAGCTGTTTTTTAGCCTGTTCCACTGCGTGATTAGCAATATCGATCGGCGCTTGCGAAGTCTCACTAGGAATAAATTCCGCACCCACTTCTTTGGCTAAAGTTTGCAGTTGCTGAATAGCGGCAGGTCGATATACATCACAACTTACTACCGCAACGGACTTTTTCTGCTGCTCGCGCAACCATCTAGAAAGTTTAGCAATACTGGTGGTTTTACCTGACCCTTGTAGCCCGGCAATTAAAATCACTACAGGAGGCTGCGCTGTGAGTGTAAGCGATTCATTCGCATCCCCCATCAGATGCACGAGCTCATCATTTACAATTTTGATTAAAGCCTGCCCGGGTGAGAGGCTTTGCAGCACCTCTTGGCCAAGCGCTTTCGTTTTAGCGCTTGCAATGAATTCTCGCACGACAGGCAAGGCAACATCTGCTTCCAATAAGGCCCTGCGCACATCACGCAGGGTATCTTGAATATTCTCTTCGGTCAGTCGCGCCTGTCCGCGCAGTTTTTGTACCGTGCTAGAGAGGCGATTGGATAAGTTATCAAACATAGAATTACTCGTGCCTTTTACAAGGACACTCATCAGTTGAGTAGGAAATTTTAGATCTAGAAACGGATTATAGCGAAATTATGTCGCCACTTGAGAGTTGATATACCTCAAAGTCAGCTATAGCGGATTTGAGCTGCTGAATGGTCTCTTCCTCTTTGCCGGGCTGTAAATGTGAGATATATAATTTAGGACGATGTTTTAGCTTATTAAGGTCGGCTGCCAGTGCATTAGGGTAATAATGCTTGGCATCGCGGCCAATATTTTCATCCTCATTGGTAAACCCACATTCTACAATAATGGCATCGACGCGCGCTTCTTCGTTCAACGCTTCCCATAGAGAGTCGTTGATAAAGGTATCGCCACTAAATGCCAATGAAGTTTGGCCATTATTAATAATGTATGCGGAAGCTGGAACGACATGATTCACTTCAGCCATTTTGATGATCTTATCTTGAAACTCTATACAATCTCCCGGCTGCATAGACTCATACACGATGACCGGTGTCTCTTTATTCGGTAATTCAAAAAAGTTTGGCCACACATCCCAGTTGAATATATGTTTGGCTAATATATCAAAAGTTTCTTGTTTACAATGCAGTGTAAGTGGCCTTTCTACCAGATGATCATAGATGGTATCCAACAACATCGGCAGCAATGCAATATGGTCTAAATGACTATGTGTGATAAATACATGCTGCAGCTTGGACATTTCTTCAAGCGAAAGATCCCCTAAGCCCGTACCACAATCTATTAATACGGAGTCATCTAATAATAATGAGGTGGTATTTAAGCCTAAGCCAATGCCACCACTGCAGCCAAGAACGCGTAATTTCATTGTAATTAATTATCAATAATCGATTAATGTTACCATTGGCTAACAAGGAGAAATGTCTAGCCTATCTCACTTCAATTTATATATTACCTTAGGACAAAGACCAAATGCCTAATTCAAATATTTCATGTGACACATATCGCTAAAACTTTCTAAGCAACTCTCTGGCAATGTCAATTATCTTAAAATACAGCACGATTCTCTTTTACGCGCTAACCTTTGTATTGATCTTAGGACGTGCACATCGCATAGCCGACAGCGATCAATCTGGTAAGCGAGGTGCAATGCTGTTGTTATGGTTTATCGCATGCGCATTGCACGCAATTCATCTATACCCACAAACCTTTACAAAGCTTGGATTGAATCTTACTTTTTACAATGCTGTTTCAATTATGCTTTTTATAATTTCTGCACTTATTCTTATTCTATCTATCACTAAGAAAAGAGAGTTTTTAGGCTTGTTTATACTGCCGATTGCAGTGGCCAGCGTTGCTTTAACTATATTTAGACCTGAAACAGCTGCATCAACCTCAAGCCTACATGGCTTACAAATACACATTGTCACTTCTCTGTTTGCATTTAGCGTATTAACTATTTCTGCATTGCAATCTATTTTGCTCTTCAGCCAAGATCGACATTTACGCAAACATAGTGTTGGCAGCATAACACGTGCTTTGCCGCCACTGCATGATACAGAAAAATTTTTGTTTCAAACCATCTCGGTAGGTTTCGTATTATTAAGTGTTGCACTTGGCAGTGGGTTTTTATTTCTAGAAAATATGTTTGAACAACACCTCGTACATAAAACTATTTTATCTATCATTGCTTGGATCGTGTTTGCGCTTTTGCTCGCGGGACGTTGGCAGTTTGGATGGCGCGGACAAAAGGCGATGCATTGGACCCTGGGTGGCTTCGGCTTCCTTATATTGGCCTACTTAGGCAGCAAGTTTGTCCAGGAATTGATACTGAGCGGAGTTTCCAGCCTACCCATCACTTGACAATTTGCCCTACGCGGCGGTTAATAGTTGACATCTATATTACTGGAGGGTCGCACAGACCTTGGACACATTCTCGATCGGCACACTATTTTTAGTGTTGCTCGTTTTATTTTTCCTCTCCGCATTCTTTTCCGGTTCAGAAACGGCGTTGATGGTTCTCGATCGCTATCGCTTACGTCATTTAGCTAAAACTGGACATCGCGGCGCCAAACAAGCACAAAAATTACTAGAAAAGCCTGATCGTTTGATCGGTCTAATTTTGCTGGGCAATAATATTGTTAATATTTTAATTGCACAGTTATCCGCTTATGTCGGCTATCGCCTGCATGGCGAGGTAGGCATTGCAATCGCTACATTTATTTTAATTTTTGCAATTCTAATCTTTGCCGAACTCACACCCAAAACTCTTGCCGCATTACATGCAGAAAAACTAGCGCTACCTGCAGCCATTATTTATACACCTTTACTTGCTATTACCTATCCTTTTGTATGGACAGTTAACTTGTTTTCAAATTCTCTACTGCGTCTGTTTGGAGTTAATGTAAAAGAAAACCCCTTAATATCCCTTACACACGATGAGTTGCGCACCGTAGTCACTGACAAAGGCACCTCCATTTCAAGTGAGCATCAACAAATGTTGTTAGGAATCCTAGATCTTGAGGAAGTGACGGTCGAAGATATTATGATTCCCAAAAATGAGATCTTTGTGATTGATCTAGAAGACGATTGGGAAGATATCATCACGCAATTAAAAAATACCTCTTACACAAGAATTCCGATTTGCCGTGGCGGCATCGATAATGTCGTAGGCTTTTTACATTTGCGCAAGCTGCTACTTAATACTCTGCACAAAGATCTTGAACTCGCAGACCTCGAACAAGCATTACGAGAGCCTTATTTCATCCCCGAAGGCACCAATTTAAAAAAACTTTTATATGAATTGAAAAATAAAAAACGCCGCTCTAGCTTAGTGGTCGATGAATTTGGCGACATTCAAGGCCTCGTGACATTAGAAGACTTGTTAGAAGAAATTGTCGGTGAATTTACCAATGACCCTGCTACCTACGACATCGAAATTCATCCGCAAGAAGATGGCACTTATGTGGTAGATGGTGGCACTCATGTGCGCGATATAAACAAGGCATTAGCATGGGAACTGCATGATCATGGGCCAAAAACCATTAATGGCTTAGTACTGGAGCGCATGGAATCCATCCCCAAAGCCGGCACCAGTGTGCTCATAGATGGTTATCCTATCGAAGTCGTGCAAATTCAAAACAATGCAGTACGCACGGTACGCATCAGCCCACGTTTGCCGCAACATGAAGAGGTTGCGTAAGTCTATTTACTCCC
>JAPUHH010000222.1 GCA_027297825.1 Gammaproteobacteria bacterium | reverse complement strand
TCGGATTGGATTGAAGGCGACGTACCGTTGTCACAAGCCATTATCGATGCCGGTGCAGAGCAGTATGCGGAAGACAACAAGATTGCAGCACGCCCTTGCACTGCAACCGACAATGATGATGACTTCGATCTTTAAGATCTAGAATCTTTAAGATATAACTAAGGCATCACAAAAAGCCGGGCTTCATACTAGAAGCCCGGCTTTTTTTATGGCTGGAAAAAAATATATCTTTTACCTAACAAGCTCATTGATTTACTTGTACTGTCTTACCGCAAATCAATTATATGATTATGTTTACGTAACTGAGTACCCATGCAAAAAAGATCTGTTTTAATAACTGGCTGTTCTTCTGGAATTGGATTGCATATTGCACAAACTTTACAACAACGGGGTTATCAAGTTTTTGCCTCCGCAAGAAAACAACAAGACATTGAACGGCTTACTCAGCAAGGACTGCGTTGCCTACAATTAGATGTAAGTAGCTCCAAGGATATTCAACAAGCAGTTAAAACTGTGTTACGCGAATCCAGAGGAAATTTGTTTGCACTCATTAATAATGCCGGCTATGAGCAACCCGGAGCAGTAGAAGATTTAACTCGCGAAGCATTACAACAGCAATTTGCAACAAATTTATTTGGCTTGGTCGAACTCACCAATACTGTACTCCTCACCATGCACAAACAAGAACATGGAAGAATAATACAAATTAGTTCTGTACTAGGAATGGTAGCCATGCCATTACGCGGTGCTTATATCGCATCCAAATTCGCCTTAGAAGGTATTACAGACACATTGCGTTTAGAATTAAAAAATACAAATATTCATGTGTCTTTAATTGAACCTGGTCCAATCACAAGCCGCTTTCGCCAAAACAGTTTACTCAGGCATAAGGAATTCATCGATAGCAAAAACTCCCGGTTCCAAGCCCAATATCAAGCTACAGAAAAAAAATTAAACAAACTAGGCCCTACAGTGCCGTTTACGCTAGGGCCTGAAGCTGTATTAAAAAGCATTATTCATGCCCTTGAAAATCCTCAGCCCAAAGCCAGGTATTTTGTAACCTTCCCCACCTATCTATTTGCAGTTTTAAGAAGAATTCTTCCCACCAAAGCCTTAGATTATGTTTTAGCAAAATCATCTACAGTGGAGCACAAGTAAGCTAAATATTTGCGCCATATAAATCATATTCAGCTCAATTACTTACCATTCGAGTGGTAGCTGTCAACCAAATCTAACCCCATTCGTTTACTACAGTGTAAACAATAAAACTGGAGCACCAACATGATCATATTAAAATCACAATTTAATTCCCGCTTCCGTTGTATTGGCATTTAACGCTTCTATCGCCAGTGCCGATAAAGGCTATAGAGTTGAGTGTCATCTAAACCGCAAGGGAGATCGAATTAAAATTAGCTTGACCATTAAGTGGGTCATGCGAGAGGAGCAGGTTGAAACGGTCTCACAGATCGCCTAGAGAAAAAAGGCGATATCGCTAACCATTGCCTTGATCGTAAAGGCTAACGATTTAATCGTAATCACTAATTTTTTCATCGTTGCATTAAACAATGGGGAATGTACAAGTTACCTTATTGTTTAGGTGACGATGGAATCGATACTCACAAAGCTTAATTTATCCCCTAGCAAATCGACTTGAATGACCTGACCGGACAGAATCTCCCCTGCTAACAGGGCTTGTGCGAGTGGGTTTTCGATCATTTGTTGTATTGCCCTTTTTAATGGACGTGCGCCATACACTGGATCAAATCCTGCTTCAGAAAGCTTCTCTAAGGCAGCATCTGAGTATGTAAGTTTGATGTCTCTATCCGAGAGTCTATTTTGTAACTGATCCAATTGTATTTGCGCAATGGCACGAATATGTTCTTGCGCTAACGGATGAAACACACAGATATCATCAATACGGTTAATAAACTCTGGTCTAAAACGTGTGTTTACAATTTCCATTACTGCAGTTTTCATGTTTGCATAATTTTCTGCGGCATTTAAATTTTTATCGGCAAGCTCTTGTATGATGTCACTCCCTAAATTTGAGGTCATAATGACTACCGTGTTTTTAAAATCTACTGTGCGGCCATGACCATCCGTTAAACGACCATCATCAAGCACTTGAAGTAAAATATTAAATACATCTGGGTGTGCTTTCTCGATCTCATCCAGCAGTATTACGCTGTAAGGCTTGCGACGCACCGCTTCTGTTAAATAGCCACCTTCCTCATACCCAATATAACCGGGCGGCGCTCCAATCAATCGGGCTACAGAATGTTTCTCCATAAACTCCGACATATCTACACGAATGAGCGCGTCTTCACTGTCAAACAAGAAACTAGTCAACGCTTTAGTAAGTTCGGTTTTACCCACACCTGTAGGACCAAGAAATAAAAATGAACCATTTGGCCTTCTGGCGTCAGAAATTCCCGCTCTTGCTCTACGCACTGCATCCGACACTATTTTTACAGCCTCATTCTGACCGACGACTCGTTTACGTAACGCCTCTTCCATCTGTAATAACTTCTCGCGCTCACCTGCCAACATTTTTGACACAGGAATTCCCGTCCAATGAGACACTATATCTGCAACTTCAACATCGGTAACTTTGTTACGTAGTAACTTATGTTCTTTTGTGTTTACGTCACTCGCTTGCTGCAATTGTTTTTCTAACTCAGGAATACGACCGTATTGCAGTTCCGACATTTTCGCTAAGTCACCCTCTCGATGAGCCGCATCAAGTTCTATTCGAGCTTGCTCTAGCGCCTCTTTAAGCTCCTTAGAACCTTGGACACTAGCTTTTTCAGAGCGCCAGATCTCTTCGAGATCTGCATACTCCTTGCCTAATTTTTGTATATCTGCCTCTAATTCAGTTAAGTGTTTTTTAGAGGCTACATCTGATTCTTTCTTTAATGCCTCTCTTTCTATTTTTAGCTGAATTAATTTTCGATCGAGCTTGTCCATCGCCTCTGGTTTGGAATCAATTTCCATGCGAATACGCGATGCGGCTTCATCAATAAGGTCAATCGCTTTGTCTGGCAATTGTCGATCAGAAATATAGCGATGTGAAAGAGTTGCCGCACTTACAATTGCAGGATCAGTAATATCTACACCGTGATGCACTTCATAACGCTCTTTAAGTCCACGTAAAATGGCTATGGTGTCTTCGACACTGGGCTCGTCAACAATTATTTTCTGGAAACGACGCTCTAGTGCGGCATCTTTCTCAATATATTGCCGGTACTCATCCAAGGTCGTGGCTCCCAGACAATGAAGTTCACCCCTAGCAAGAGCTGGCTTGAGCATATTACCCGCATCCATCGCACCTTCAGCTTTGCCTGCACCCACCATGGTATGAAGTTCATCAATAAATAAAATGATCTGCCCTTCTTGCTTAGACAGGTCTTTCAGTACCGCCTTTAAGCGCTCCTCGAACTCACCACGAAATTTTGCGCCGGCAATCAGCGCACTTAAATCAAGAGATAATAATTTTTTGTTTTTAATTCCTTCGGGCACCTCTCCATTTACAATACGTAGCGCAAGCCCTTCTACAATAGCGGTTTTACCCACACCTGGTTCGCCAATAAGTACAGGATTATTTTTTGTGCGCCTTTGTAATACTTGTATGGCACGTCGTATTTCGTCATCGCGCCCAATGACGGGATCCAATTTTCCTTGTGCAGCACGTTCGGTTAAGTCGATGGTATACTTACTCAATGCTTGACGTGTGTCTTCTGCATTAGGGTCACTTACATTTTCACCGGCACGCATTGTATTTAATGCGGAACTTAGCGCCGCCTTATTTACGCCAACCCCTTTTAAAATTTCTCCTAATTCACCTTTATCTTCTAGTGCAGCTATTGCAAATAATTCAGACGCAATGAACTCGTCGCCTTGTTGCTGAGCTAACTTATCTGTGATGTTTAATAAATTTCCTAGTGCATTTGATATATGCACTTCGCCTGCAGTTCCTGTGACGGTAGGCAAGCGTTCTATAGCTTCCTTACAGCGCCGCTTAATTAAATTAGCATCGGCGCCAACACGCATAAACAAAGCCGCTATAGTGCTATTTTCCTGTACCAGCATTGCCTCCATAAGGTGAATTGGCTCTACAAATTGCTGCTCGCGGCCTACTGCAAAAGATTGCGCATCTTGCAGTGCAAGCTGAAACTTTGTGGTTAATTTTTCCATCCGCATGGCACGACTCCAAATAATGACTTAATTAATTTTATTCAATGGGGCCAAGTCTGACTTAATTCAAGCTTCTTGCCATTGTTCTAAGTCAAGACTTTAACCAAATCACGGTCGCCATCCGACCAGTTGCACCATCTCGACGGTAGGAAAAGAATCGTTCTTTCTCGGTATAGGTGCAGTAGCCACCGCCAAAAATCGCATCCACTCCATTAGTGGTTAATATATTTTTTGCCAACTGATAGATATTCGCTAAAAATTTGTCAGCCTGACTTGGCTGAAATGCCGCTTCATGCCTAAGATCTTTATTCACGAATGCCTGCTTTAGTTCTCCGCCCACTTCAAATTTACTCGGCCCGATGGCTGGGCCCAACCAACATACGACCTTATCAACTTCAACAGGAAATGCTTTGAGTGTGCTTTCTAACACACCATTTAATAATCCACGCCAACCCACATGTGCGGCAGCAACAGAGCCCCCTTCTCGATCACAAAACAACACCGGCAAGCAATCTGCCGTCAGTACCGCACACACTCCCCCTGGCCCTGTTACATAAGCTGCATCCGCTTGTATATTGTTTGTCCGAGTAGACGTCAGCTTTATGATCTGTTTGCCATGTTGTTGCTCTAACCAAATGGGTTCGCTCGGTAACTGCAATTCGCGGACTAAAATCTCTCGGTTGGTTTTAACATGCTGCGCATTATCAGCAACATGAGCACCAAGATTAAAACTTGCAAATTTTCCTTGGCTGGCACCACCCCGACGCGTAGTCGAAAAACACACCACATTTTCTGGAGCAGACCAATTCGGCTTTACCCATTCATACTGATGTAGTTTGTTACCCACAGCTTTACTCAAGCACGTTAAGCAATTGTTGGAAATCCTCAGGTATGGGCACAGACCACTCACATACCCGTTGATCATCCGGATGTTTAAAGGCCAGGCTCGCTGCCAGTAATGCTTGACGAGGAAATTGTGCTAATTTTGATCTATTTAAATCATTCGTAGTTTTAATTTTTCCCCCATAGACAGCATCACCCACAAGTGGATTATGAAGATGCGCCATATGCACACGTATTTGATGAGTTCGACCCGTCTCAAGTTGCACATCCAATAATGTGCACGCTTTATAACGTTGACGCACGCGGTAATGAGTAATCGCGGGCTTGCCTGAAGAAATTACCGCCATACGTTTGCGATCTACAGGATGTCTACCAATCGCAGTATTCACAGTCCCTCCTGCAATAATTTCGCCATGCGCCAAGGCAATGTATTTACGGCTTACCTCACGTTGCTGCAATTGCTCCACTAAATTGATATGGCTTTGGAGTTGTTTGGCCACGACCAATAACCCACTGGTGCCTTTATCAAGACGATGCACAATCCCCACTCTTGGGACCGAGCGCAGACTGGGGTCATGATGAAGCAATGCATTAGCCATGGTTCCTGAAGAATTTCCGGCGCCCGGATGCACGACTAGTCCTGCGGGCTTATTCACCACTAAAATAGAGTGATCTTCATAAACAATATCTAGATCAATGGCTTGAGGTTCAATGGATACCTCTTCACTTAGTGTCGCCTGCAACTTTATTTCTTCGCCGCCTGAACCGATATTCTTGGG
>JAPUHH010000221.1 GCA_027297825.1 Gammaproteobacteria bacterium | reverse complement strand
CGGCTCATGGCGTTGCCGGCATAGACATTTTCGGAAACGGCATATTGCATGAAGGCGCGTGGTGCGATGATCTCTACCTTGCCAGCTCTCACGTCGGCCTCATCGACGATGCCTCGCACGCCACCCCAGTGGTCTGCGTGGGAGTGCGAGTAGATCACCGCGACAACGGGCATCTCTCCCAGATGTTCATCAAGCAGTTCCTTGGCTGCGCGGGCAGTTTCCGCTGCGGTCAACGGATCGAAAACGATCCAGCCGGTCTTGCCTTTCATAAACGTGATATTGGCCAGGTCGAAGCCACGCACCTGGTAGACACCATCAACTACTTTGTATAAGCCGTAGTTCAGATTTAACTGAGAGTTACGCAACATGGAGGGATGGATGCTGTTGTACTTTTCGGCGTCGGCCAAAAATTCATAGCGCTCCATGTCCCAGGCCACGTGGCCGGCATCCGCCATAATCTTCTTGGATTTGGGTGCTGGTATAAATCCCTTTTCCTGCTCCTCGAAGTCCTGCCGGTCTGCAAACGGCAGCGTGGCGCGCGCCTGTTCAAAAACC
Organism: Gammaproteobacteria bacterium; assembly: GCA_027297825.1. GTDB lineage: Bacteria > Pseudomonadota > Gammaproteobacteria > UBA4575 > UBA4575 > JAPUHH01. The sequence continues at coordinate 10,604 of JAPUHH010000221.1, read as the reverse complement.
TTCAGTGTGTGTTTCGAGGGTAGTTTGCCTTTCTCATGAAAGTGCTTGCCTTCCGCCAGGACGGTTGTACAAGTTATTACTGAGATGCAAACAGCTGCAATCAGCCGGGTGGTAATATTAGTGGTTCCCATGGCTCAAACCTCCGATTGTTGTTATTGCCCTGTACTTTATATCTTTTGAGTCTCTTTTGTCACCATCCAAAAAATATGGTTACTCTTGCCCAATATCTCCGAATTATTTTCCTTCATTAAACACCAAAGGATTACGTGCACCACATATCACGCTTCCTTCTTTGCCAACACAGTTATCAAACTTGTATCCAAGAGCGTAGCCATACATTTTCCATTCAATGCAAGCAGACTTATTATTAATGGGCGGAGATCAGTTACATGACTGCAATATCAACCGAGTCTGTGACAATCTACGTATTCGCTACACACAGGGAAGTCTGGTGCTCTGAAATGGACTGTAAGGACCAAAAAAGATTGTAGGATTTGGGGTAGGTAAAATAAATTGTTTTGAATTTGAATTAAACGTTGCTACTTGATAGTCCGTTTTGGGTCGAAAGCGGACATTCGCAGTTTTATTATTAAGTTCTTTATTATTATGAAGTTTATTCTTTTAACCATTTTGCTATGTCTTTAGCAAAGTAGGTTAGAACGGCATCTGCACCTGCACGTTTTATGCATAGCAAAGATTCCATCACACAGTCTTTTTCGTCTAGCCAGCCGTTTTGAGAGGCCGCTTTTAACATGCTGTACTCGCCACTGACTTGATAAACAAAGGTGGGCATTTGAAATTCATCTTTCACACGTCTAACGATATCTAAGTAGGGCATGCCTGGTTTTACCATTACCATGTCTGCGCCTTCGTCAATATCTAGCACGACTTCACGTAAGGCTTCATCCGAATTCGCGGGGTCCATTTGGTAGGTGTATTTATTACCACCACCTAGATTTGCAGCCGACCCAACCGCATCGCGAAACGGCCCATAAAAACTGGATGCATATTTTGCAGAGTAGGCCAATATTTTAGTGTTGCGAAAATTATGGGTTTCAAGTGCATTTCGTATTCCGCCAATACGCCCATCCATCATATCCGATGGGGCGACAATATCTGCTCCAGCTTGGGCATGTGATAAGGCTTGTTTGATGAGTACCCCTACGGTTTCGTCATTCATGACATAACCATGGTCATCCAGCAATCCATCCTGACCATGAGTCGTAAATGGATCTAGTGCGACATCACTGATAACGCCTAGCTCTGGCTGCGCATTTTTTACTGCACTTATTGCGCGCTGCGCTAAACCTTCTGGATTAAATGCTTCTTCGGCTAGTTCTGATTTACTTTCTTTTGCTACTACTGGAAAGATGGCGATCGAAGGTATGCCTAGTTTGTGAATCTGTTGCGCATCTTTCACTAGCTCATCAATACTGAGTCGCTCAATACCGGGCATGGAAGCAACGGCTTCACGCTGTGCTTCACCTTCTTTAACAAAGATTGGATAAATTAGATCACTGACATGAATACGGGTTTCACGCTGCAATTCTCGGGAAAAGCGATCTGTACGCATACGGCGCATTCGTGATTTGGGGTAATGATTACTCATTAAATTATGTATAAGTTCTGGATAGTTACAGCTGGCGATAGTAGCAAAGCTGGCAAACTTTTACTGTGCAGAAGCCCCAGTAGGACGATAAATAGAGCTTAATGGGCGAGGCGATGGTTTCAAGAAGCAAGCCAGTCTTGCGCGGGTAGAAAGTCTTTATATAGTTCCTCTTCTGCACTACCCGCCTCGGGTTGCCAATCGTATTCCCAACGAACCTGCGGCGGTAAAGACATTAAAATCGATTCCGTGCGGCCTCCTGACTGTAGCCCAAATAGTGTGCCACGATCATAAATAAGATTAAATTCAACATAGCGGCCACGTCGATATAATTGAAAATTACGCTCACGCTTGCCATATGCATGATCTTTGCGACGCTGCACGATAGGCAGGTAGGCCTTTAAAAAATGATCACCAACACTAGTAAATAATTTAAAGCTTGCATCAAAATTGTCGGTATTGTAATCATCAAAAAACAAGCCACCAATGCCGCGCGCTTCATTGCGATGTTTGATGAAAAAATATTCGTCACACCATTGCTTAAATTTTGGATGCAAGCTCTTGTCGACTACATCGCACGCTTGTTTAGCAGTTTGATGCCAAAATGTGGCATCTTCTTTAAACCCATAAAAAGGCGTGAGATCGAAACCACCACCAAACCACCACGCTGCGGGCTCACCTTCTTTTTCAGCAATGAAAAATCGCACGTTACAATGTGTGGTAGGCACATAAGGATTATGTGGATGAAAGACTAAAGAAACACCCATAGCTTGAAAATTGCGTCCTGCTAGTTCTGGGCGCTGGGTAGTTGCGGAAGGCGGTAGTTTTTCGCCGTATACGTGTGAAAAACCTACTCCTGCCTGTTCGAATATGGTCCCATCTCTAAGAATACGGGTTCTCCCGCCACCACCTTCAGGGCGTTCCCAAGCATCGGTTCTAAATTTACCGGTGCCATCCAGATTTTCAAGTTGTTCACAAATTTGATCTTGCAGCTTATATAAATATTTTAAAACTTCATTAATATTTGGTGTCATATTTTTTTACCGATTTTGGCGTAGTGTTTTCCCACTGATCAGATCGCGCACTTCGCTGGGTAGTCCAGTTCCTGCAGCACCAATAATTACATAGTCTAGGTGGGGGCCAAACCAATCTTTCAATTGTTGCTGATTTGTAGCAGTAGGATAGCCAGAAAAATTAGCGCTGGTGGATACGATCGCCCCGGTTGATTTGCATAATTGACTGGCGATAGGGTGCTGAGTGATACGCATGGCAACGCTAGCATGAATTCCTGTGAGCCATGCAGGTGTTGAGCTACTTTTGGGGAGCAACCAGGTTGTAGGCGTAGGTATGGAAGTAATTTTTGAGCATTGTGAAGAGGTTAAGGTTTGTGAAAAATCCTTTAACCCATCTATGCCGTCGGTTAGTAATACAAGACCTTTTTCTATACTGCGCTGTTTAAGCCACAGAACAGATTCTACCGCGCGACGGTTATAGGGGTCACAGCCTAAGCCAATGATAGTATCGGTTGAATAAGCAACGATTCCGCCATGCTGTATAATGGCCGCTGCTTGTGAGATTTGGTTGGCAAGCATGGCTTAGCAAAAATAGTGGGTTTATGAAGAGCTACTATTTTTGTTAGCAGCTTTCTTAGAGATTTTTTTGGTTGCTGTTTTCTTTTTTGTAACTTTCTTTTTAGTGGCCTTTTTCTTAGTAGCCGTTTTCTTTTTAGCCACCTTCTTGGGCGCTGCTTTCTTACGTTTGCCCCAAGCTTTTTTCTCAGGTGCTTCAGCAATCATTTTTTCACACTCTTCCAGTGTGTATGCAGCAGGGTTTTGGTCTTTAGGGATTTTTACATTTTTATTGCCATCAGTTATATAGGGGCCATAACGACCATTTAAAATTTGAATATTCTGTTCTTCAAATACTTTTATAATTTTATTTGCATCCTCTATTTTCTTTTCGGCAATGACTTCAAGCGCGCGTTCTAAGGTAATGGTGTAGGGGTCGTCATTTTTTATTGAAACGTATTTGCTGCCGTATTTCACATAAGGGCCGAATCTGCCAATGCTGGCTTGTACGGGTTCTTTTTCTGCAGTTTCACCCAACTTGCGCGGTAGTTTAAATAACTCCATGGCCTCTTCAAAAGTGACCTCGGCCATCTTTTGACCCGGACGAAGGCCAGCGAATTTTGGTTTTTCTTCATCGTTTTTAGTACCAATTTGCACAAATGGACCATAACGCCCCATGCGTACAGTGACGGGTTTACCAGATTTAGGATCCGTGCCAAGCTCACGCGCTTGAACGGCTTCCTCACGTGTAACGCTTTTTTCTTTCTCTTCAACGAGCTCAATGAAAGGTTTCCAGTAGGCACGCATCACTGGCACCCACTCTTTTTCGCCACGCGCGATTTCGTCTAATTCATCTTCAAGTTTAGCGGTAAAGTCGTAGTCAACATATTGCGTAAAGTGCTTAGTAAGAAAGTCGTTAACTAATCTTCCCATCTCGGTAGGCGTGAAGCGTCTATTCTCAACTTCGGCATACTCACGATATTGTAATGTTGAAATGATGCTTGCGTAGGTCGAGGGACGGCCAATACCGTATTCTTCTAAAGTCTTGACTAGAGTAGCTTCTGTAAAACGCGGCGGCGGTTCGGTAAAATGCTGTTCCGTTCTTATCGCATTGAGATTTACCGTTTCGCCAAGCTCTAAATTAGGCAGCATGCGTTCGTCAGACTCTTCTTTTTTGTCATCCAGCCCTTCTTGGTAGACCTGCATAAAGCCTAGATTTTTTATAGAGGAACCGGTAGCACGAAATACATTGCCATTACCGCATGCAAACTCTACAGCAACTAAATTCAAGGTAGCATGTATCATCTGACTGGCTACGGCACGTTTCCAGATTAAGCCATATAGCTTTTGTTGGTCTGGGGTGAGTAGCTTTTTAACCTTATCAGGTGTGTGCATGAATGAAGTAGGGCGAATGGCTTCATGCGCTTCTTGCGCATTTTTAGATTTGGTTTTGAATACGCGAATTTCGCTGGGTAGATCATCTTTTCCATAACGCTGCGCAATGTATTCGCGCAATTCTTCCAAGGCCTCTTGTCCGAGTACAACGGAGTCGGTACGCATATAAGTGATTAAGCCGACGGCTCCATCTCCGAGATCGATACCTTCATATAACTGCTGCGCCACGCGCATGGTTTTTTGAGCTGAGAAGCGAAGCTTGCGTACGGATTCTTGTTGTAAAGTAGAAGTAGTAAAGGGCGCTGCAGGATTTCGCTTACGCTCCTTTTTATCTACGGTTTTAACGACGAGCTTGCCGTTAGCGTTTTGATCCAGTAATTGTTTTGCCGCTGAGGCGTCCTTCTCATTATTGATGTCAAATTGCTCGAGTTTTTTACCCTTATAAATGTTTAGCTTGGAGAGAAATTCTTGTTTATCTTTTTCGCAATCTGCTTCGATGGTCCAATATTCTTGCGGTATAAATGCCTCGATCTCATCTTCACGCTCACTTAACAAACGTAAAGCCGGACTTTGCACACGACCTGCGGAAAGACCGCGTTTAATTTTTTTCCAAAGTAATGGAGAAAGATTGAAGCCTACTAGGTAGTCCATGGCACGCCGTGCTTGTTGTGCGTAGATTAAGTCGTTGGATAGTTTGCGCGGATTTGCAATAGCTTCGTTGACGGCACGCTTGGTAATTTCATGGAATACCACGCGGTACACTTCTTTGTTCTCTAATAATCCGCGTTCTTTTAATATCTCGTGAAGATGCCAAGAGATGGCTTCCCCCTCTCGATCCGGGTCCGTTGCAAGGTAAAGTGTTTTAGATTTCTTTACTGCCTTGGATATGGCGGCAATATGTTTTTCATTTTTCTCAATGATTTCATATTTCATTTCGAAATCATTATCAGGGTCAACCGCCCCTACTTTTGGAATTAGATCACGGACATGCCCATAAGACGCGAGCACGCCAAAGTCTTTGCCAAGATATTTTTCAATAGTCTTAGCTTTTGCAGGCGACTCAACAATGACTAAATTTTTACTCATGCCTGTGCTTGGAAATAATACTTAGAAAATAAATATTAGTGTTTGATTTGGGAAACAGCCAATCCGATTATTTTTAATATTGATATTTGCGGCGAACTAATACGCGTTTCTTGCTCTTTTGTAAATGCTTATCGAGAATTCTTTTATGCTAGCAAAGATAAAATACGACAAATGATTTATTATTCTACGCGGTTTGTTAAAGCAGATAGCCCAAACGTGGTTAGGCTTGATACGCGCGTACATACACGCCATTACCATTGTGAGTAACCTGTCCATTAAGCTCTAAAATCAAAAGGATAGAAGACACAACTTCTACTCCAAGGCCACTGCGGTTAATTAAACTGTCAATATTGATAGGTTCGTACCCCATGCTGTCTAAAACCTTTTTATGCTCAGGATCTTGAGAATTTACTGAGCTTATTTGATCTACTTCTGATGGTGGCAGTGAATCACTTAAGTCTATATGGTGTTGTAATTCTTCTAAAATATCTTCGACGGTTTCCGCCAGTTTGGCGCCGTTGCGAATTAAGGCATGGCAACCCTTTGAAAGTGGGCTATGTATGGAGCCAGGTACTGCAAAAATCTCACGATTTTGTTCACTTGCCAAGCGCGCTGTAATAAGTGAGCCGCTTTTTATAGAGGCTTCCACCACCAAAACACCTAAACTTAAGCCACTAATGATGCGGTTACGCCTCGGAAAATGCCCAGGTTTTGGTGATGTGCCAATGGGGAACTCGGAAACGATGACGCCTTGCTGAGCAATGTGTTCTGCTAATTGTCTATGTTCGGCTGGATATACACGATCTAAGCCACATGCTGTTACTGCAATGGTAGATCCAATTTGAGCTTGTAAAGCCCCGCGGTGTGCTGCGCCATCGACGCCGCTGGCTAATCCACTGGTAATTACCAATCCAACTTGCGCGAGTTTTTGCGCAAATATCGTTGCAACTTGTTTGCCGAGGGTGCTGGCGTTGCGACTGCCTACAATCGCAAGTTGCGGATCCGATAATAATTCTGGAACCACCGTTTGATTTCCAATCGCATATAAGACAATGGGTGGATCTGTAATTTGTTTTAACAGTTTTGGATAATGTGCGTCTTGAATCGTAATCAGATGATGCGTCTCATGTTGTAACCATTCAAGGTCTTGAGTGATTGCGGCTTCATTTGGTGCGTGGATGCCATCAATGATCTGCTTTGAAACGCCTGTTGATTGTAGCTCACCACGCCCAGCTTTTAATATGGCACCAGGAGAACTAAATTTGTCTAACAATTTTTGAAATGCTACAGGCCCAAGTTGTTTGACGTGGGTGAGTGCTAACCATTCCTCAAGTTGAAGCATAAGCTACTGCGTGATTTTTTCGCAATTGTAACGGATTACGTACGCGAGGGAAAAATTCAGCTAAGCAGTAAGCTTTATCTAGAATTAAAAGATATTTTATAGTTAGCTTAAGGAGCTGCTACGGAATCTCCAATTTGAAGCGGTCTTGAGGTTTCCATAATTAACGCATAACTGACTTTTTCGAAGATGCGAAACACCATGGCAATTCCTGCGTTTTCCTCAGGAAATTGCACATCAACCAGAGAGCCGGGTTTTTCAAATGGATCTGCTATGACTCGGCCTGCCTGATTGACAGCGAGTACGTGTCCTTTTTCGATACCATCGCGATGGCCTAGATTTAGGGTGACTATCTGGAATGCTCCGACTTGGCTGATGGCATCAAACAACGATATAATCGTGCCATGCATGGCTGAATTTGGCGCATGTGGAACAAACTCAGTATCTTGATCGCTAAAGTTAACCGGGAGTAAACGATCCCCACGTAATGCTTCTCGTTTAGTTTGTGATAAGTCAAAAGTCGCAGGATCGCCTTTGCGCACAATATCACCGTCACCCACCATAATGGCTTCATAGCCTAGCAGCTCTCCAGATTTAGGATCGAGTAATGCGCCTCCTTTGCGAAATACGGTATAGCGCCCATCTGGATCACCCTCAAAACCTCGCACATACACACGGTCACCACTGCCGAACGCAAGTCGCTCCTCTTGAGAGCCGACGATATATGGGGCTGCATTGAGTGTTTCTTCGCTAACCACACGTGGACGAATAATAAACTGTTGAATAGCATGGATTGGGATTCCATAGGCGCTGGAATTTATATCTTCAGAACGGACTTGTGGCGACAGACGCTCAGCGCCTGCAATCCGTGGACCACCTCCAACGGTTAGGTACGGTTTGCCGCCCACATAGAATATCGAGAGTACATCTCCAGGATAAATTAAATGAGGGTTTTCAACTTGGGGGTTTACGTACCAAATTTCAGGCCAATACCAAGGCTGCACTAAAAACCGATTTGATAGGTCCCATAAAGTATCACCCGGGACGACGGTATATTGCTGTGGGGCTGAAGATCGAAATTCTACGTTATGTTGGTTTGGAGCAACAGGTAAGTCTTCTAGACGAGGCTCGCTGGAACTAGGTAAACTTTGGGTTTCAGCGGCGTTGACGATCTCAACTGCAGGCTCGTTAACCTCTATCTCACTGCTATCCACATTGGACCCGGTGGGGGTTGTGGTACAAGCTGCTAAGCATGCGATAAATACTATGGTAATCAGTTGCTTAATCGATGCGCTGTATTGTTTGTGTTTCCCCAGCATGATGAACCTTTTATCCGTTGTGTAAGATGATTTTTTGTTAAACTAAGCCGCAGCGAAATCCCTTTTTACGTATAGGTATTCTATCGTCGCGAGGTTAAAAGACAATACTTAAGTAAATTTATAACTTATTCTGTAACTCAATGGCATTACTAGAAATTTTACACTTTCCTGACCCTCGACTGCGAAAAATAGCGCGGCCAGTCGATAAGGTGGGTGATCAGGTCCGACAAACGGTGAAAGACATGCTTGAGACCATGTATGACGCCCCAGGTATAGGATTAGCGGCTACCCAGGTTAATATTCAACAGCAAATCATTGTTATGGATGTTTCGGAAGCTAAAGATGCCCCGCTTTGCCTGATCAACCCAGAGATTATAAGCCAAGAAGGTGATGAGGAGATGCAAGAAGGCTGCTTATCTGTACCTGGGATTTTTGAGAATGTGCATCGCGCCGCAAGAATTATCGTTAAGGCCTTAGATCAAAACGGTAATTCTATTTCGCAACAAGCGGAGGGCTTACTCGCGGTTTGCATACAGCATGAAATAGATCACCTGGAGGGCAAGTTATTTGTGGATTATTTATCATCATTGAAACGCGAGCGGGTGAAAAAGAAATTACTCAAACAGCAAAGGCAAGAACAAGTTCCTCATGGGTCTGCGTCTCAACAAGCAAGTGTGATCTAAAGCCACAATACCTTGGCCAAATTATTTGGCGATTATTGCTATGTCTACAGGTCTTAAAATTATATTTGCCGGTACTCCCGAATTTGCAGTGCCCGCACTGCAAGCATTAATTACAAGCCAACATGAAGTCATTGCTGTCTATACCCAGCCGGATCGTCCCGCAGGTCGTGGTCGAAAATTACGCTTAAGCCCTATAAAAGAAATTGCGTTACAAGCTGAAATTCCTGTCTATCAACCTAACAACTTGAACGCAGATGAGTGTAAGCACTTGCATGAACTTGGCGCTGATGTGATGTTAGTGAGTGCTTATGGTCTTTTGTTACCCACAGCAGCATTAAGGGCTCCAAAATTAGGTTGTATAAATATCCACGCCTCTTTGTTGCCGAAATGGCGCGGCGCAGCGCCGATTCAACGCGCAATCATAGCGGGCGATAAGCAAACCGGTATCACCATCATGCAAATGGTCGAGGCGCTAGATGCGGGCCCAATTTTATGCCAATTTACATGTACTATTGGTTCGACCGATACAGGTTCAAGCTTACATGACCGTCTTGCGCAAATGTCGGCACGAGAAATCGATACAAGTTTGCAGCGCCTGCAGCGCAACGAATATACGCCTAGGCTCCAAGATACAAATCAGGTCAGCTATGCGAATAAGCTAAGTAAACAAGAAGCCAAGATTAATTGGCAAGAAAGCGCGCGAGATATTGAGCGAAAGATTCGTGCTTTTAACGCGTGGCCCGTGGCCTATAGCTATTTACTTGGACAGCGTATACGGATTTGGGAAGCTGTCTCGAATAATGCATCAAGTCAACAAAAACCGGGCACCGTAATCACTGCTAGCAAAGAAGGCATTGAAGTCGCGACGGGTGAAGACGTTTTAAGGCTATTATCATTGCAATTATCGGGCGGAAAAATTATCAGTGCACAAGATTTTGTAAATGCACACGATGTACTACATCAATGCTTTAGTGACGAGCATGAAATAAGCATCGCTGCGGTGCATTGATGAATACTTGTAGACGAATCTTAGCACGACGCAAATTGCAGAATATTCTGGCGGTGGTTTGTTTTAGTTTGTTTTTAGCTGCTACGTCTGCAGCCAAGAATAACGCCTTTGAGATTAATTATCTGAATATTGTTCAGCTTGAAAATGAATTGCGTTTGGATGCTGAAATTGATTATCAATTGAATAGTGAAGTAAAGGAAGCGCTGGAAAATGGCATCCCAATGTTATTTCAGGTTGAAGTGCAAATAAAGCAATTGCGTAAGTGGGGCTGGGGTAAAACTATTACGGATATCAAACAAACACATATGCTGAAATATCATGCCCTTAGCAAGCAATATATTTGGGAAAATTTGGACACGGGTGCGAATGACACTTTCCCTGATTTAGATTCTGCGTTAACGCATCAAGGTACCATCACGGCAATGTTCATTGCAGAAACTGCGAATTTAAGTCAAGTGGGAAATTATGTTGTGCAGTTACGCTCTAGTTTGTTAACCAATAAGTTGCCATTACCTTTAAGAGTGAAAAGTTACTTTTCTCCAAAATGGCAGTTAAGCAGCGGCTGGCACGAATGGCCGTTGTAGAAAAACAAGTATTTA